>JASHUX010000074.1 GCA_030039775.1 Alphaproteobacteria bacterium
GGCGGAAGCGCCGGCGGACGAGGCGCATCTCAGCCCGCTCGAGCAACTGTTTCGTCGCGCCGAACAAACCGGCAAGCCGCAGACCTTGCAGCCATCTGTTTTCCAGTCGCCCGAGCCGACACCTGCTCCGCTCACCGCGCCGCCGCCGCTCAAAGTTCCAACGCAGCGGCGCGCGACGCCGACGGTGGTGCGCCCCAGCGCGTCATTCGCCCCCGGGTCGCGTCCGACGCCGGCTCCGCAAGGCGCGATGACGATTGAACCGCAGGCGAAGGAGCGTCACGCGCCCGACATGGTGCCCGAGCATCTGTTCGAACGGATCGGGGGACACTGATGCCGCTGATCGTCGTTACCTCGTTCAAGGGCGGCGCCGGAAAGACGACGCTGGCCGCCAATCTTGCCGTCGGGCTGCGCAGCGTCGGCTGGCGCGTGATGGCCGTCGACTTCAATCCGGAAGATGCCCTCAAGCTTCATTTCGGCCTCGATGCCTACGAGGCCAATGGTTTTGCCGCGCGTATGCTGTCAGGCGGATCCTGGGAAGACGCGACATACGGCGCTGAGCCGGGTGTCGACGTCATGCCGTTCGGCCGTATTAGTGCGACCTTGTCCGGTTCCGTCTCGGGTCTCCTCGGCGGCGACACCGAGCGCGTGATCGCGCATCTGGTGGCGCGCGGGCGCGGCAACATGGTCATCGTCGACGCACCGTCGTTGCCCTCGGCCGCCGCTCGGCGTGCCGCTTGCGTCGTGCAGCGTGAACGAGAACGGGCCGTGGCTGACCGTCGGCCCGCGGAGCGCGGTCGACATCACGGCCGGACGGCTGCCGCTGGCCAACGATCTGGCCTTGCTGCCGCTGCCGTTTTTCGACGAACGCGATCCGCACACCGTCCAGGCCACGTTCGTGTTCGCGCAGACGCCGTCGGCGGGCGAGCTCGAAGCGTCCGGCATCGTCGCGTCGTGGCTCGGCAGCTTTGCCGGTTTCCGCGGCGTCAACTTCCCGACATCGTTCGGCGCGCTGCCGTCCGGCAATGCGATCGTGTTTGCCAGCGGGAACGATGTCGTCCCCGGCTTGCCCTTGCCGCATGCCGCCGGCCCGACGCTCGCCGTCGTACCTAACCCGGTCGATCCTGCCGGGAAGCTGTTGCTGGTGCTGGGGCGCGATACCGCCGACCTTAGGGCAGCGGCTCAAGGTTTGGCGCTCGGCGGCGGTTCCTACAAGGCGGGCGCCGTGTCCGCGGTGGCCGCGACCGCCCCGACCGAACGTCGGCCCTACGATGCGCCAGGCTGGATTTCCGATAGCCGCCCGGTGAAATTTTCCGAGGCTGGCGACCACTGACGGGCTTCGCTCGCACGGAATCCGTCCCGAACCGATCACCGTCGATTTCCGCAGCGCGCCGGATTACTTCAACTGGATCAACGCCAACATTCCGATGAATCTCCGGTTCGCGGTGACGCCGGAATCGATTGTCGACCTTACCCGTTCGCGATTGGACGTCTTGCTCAACAACACGCCGTTTCGCAGTGTGCCGCTGGCGCAGACCGGCACCTTGATCGATCCCGGCCGCGCCAATCACGAGGGGACCGTCGATATTCCGCCGTTCCTTCTCACCGGCCGCAACCGGCTGAGCTTTTACTTCGACATGGTGCCGTCGCCGCAATGCAACCCGGCGCGCGCGTCGACATTGGTTGAGGACCTCGATCCCAACTCGACCATCGACCTGTCGCAATCGCCGCATTATGCGCCGATGCCCAACCTGTCGTACTTCGCCAACGCGGGCTTCCCCTTCACGCGCGATGCCGACCTGTCGCGCACGGCGGTGGTGATGCCCGATCAAACCACGCCCGACGATGCCGAGGCCTATCTCGAAACCATGGCCCTTTTTGGCGAGGCGACCGGCTATCCAACCCTGGAAGCGGCGGTGGTTCCGTCCAGCGAAGTCAACAGCATGGCCAATCGCGACCTGTTGCTGATCGGTTCGTTCAGCCGCCAACCGCTGTTGGGGGCCTGGACGTCCGGCGCCGGCATCACCGTCGAAAACGGAGAGCTACGCGCCGTCGAGCGCAGCTGGTGGGAACGTCTGCAACTTCTGTTCGATTGGCGCAATCGCCGCAGCCACGTCGCCGAAGTAAACGATTGGCTGGCGGCACAGCCGGGCGGCGAAGGCGCGATCATCGGCTTCCGCTCCCCGCTCGATCAAGACCGCAGCGTCGTCGCCATCACCGGCTCCTCGCCGGAACAGGTCGCGCAGACCAGTCGGATGCTGCAGAGCGATGACCGGGTGGTGAAAGTCCAAGACGACCTCGTGTTGGTTCGCACCAACGACGTCCGGAGCTTCCGCATGAGCCGACGTTACGATGTCGGTACGCTGGCCCGTTGGACGTGGCTCCGCTGGAATCTGTCGGATCAACCGATCGTCATCGCGATCCTTTTGTTTGCCGCCTGTGCGGCGCTCGCGGCCGTCGCGTTCGTCGTGCTCGGAGTCAAAGCTCGCCGTCGCTTGCAGGGGGCGAATCGGTGAGTCTTATCAAAAACATTACCAAACGGCCGAATCACCTTAATTCAAAAAGGCCGTACCGACGTGGGAAGAGAGAACACATGCGCATTTGGGAAGGACGGCGTGTTGGGGGTGTGGCGCTCGCCGCGTTGGTGGGCGCCCTACTGGCAGGCACTGCCCACGCACAGATGAATCCGGCGCAGAAGGCGCTGGAGGAGCAAGGCCGTTATTGGGAAGACCGGCACGAGCCGGCGCGTGCCGTCGCGGCCTGGCAGAAACTTCTCGAAACCGACCAAGGCAATGCCGAAGCGCTTCTCCATCTCGGCATCATCGAAGCGCGGTCCGGCCATGTTGATCAGGCGCGCAAATATGCCGCGCAACTGAGAGCGGCGCACCCGAACGGGCCTGAAAATGCCGTACTTGATCACGCGATCGCGGTCGGTGCCGTCAGTCCCGATACCATCAACGAGGCTCGCGGATTGGCGCGGGCCGGCCAGTATGACGCGGCGATCGCGATCTATCGCCGTGCCCTGAAAGATCAGCCGCCGCCGCCGGATCTGGCGTTGGAGTATTACGAGACCTTGGCCGGCACGAAGACCGGTTGGGAAGAGGCCCGGCGCGGTCTTCAAGAGCTGTCGGCCGCGCTGCCGAGCGATCTCTCCGTGCAGTACGGTTACGCGCGCGTCTTGACGTATCACGAGGCGACGCGCCGGCAGGGCATTGCCATGATGGCGTCGCTCGCGGGCGATCCGTCGATCGGCCGTCAGGCCACGCAGGGTTGGCACGATGGTTTGATGTGGCTCGGCGCGACGCCGGCCGACATTCCGCTCTACAAGAATTATCTCGCCTCCCACGCGAGCGACGCCACGGTCGCGAAAAAACTCGCCGATCTGCAAAATCCGGCGAATGTCGGCAAGTACGGCATGGACGACGCGCATCGTCGTGCGCTCGAGGCGCTCAATACCGGCCATCTAAAAGAAGCCGCCGATATGTTCGAGGCTTTGATCAAGGCCAATCCGCAAGATGCCGACGCCTACGGCGGCCTGGGCGTCGTTCGCGAGCGCGAAGGTAAGCTGCACGAGGCGCGCGAGCTGCTGACACGCGCGGTTTCCTTGGTGCCGGCCGGCGAAACCAAATGGCGCGATGCCTTGGCATCGGTCGTTTATCTCGACAACGTCGCCGACGCGAAGGCCGCATTGCGGGCGCACCGCTGGAAAGAAGCGGAAGATAAAGCGAACGAGGCGCTTCAACACCCGATCCAGGGCGATACCAACGCCGAGCTCGTGCTGGCCGAAGTCGCGCGCAACACCAAGCATTGGGGCGAAGCCGAAAAGATCTTCCGCCACGTACTCGAACAACAACCGCACAATCAGGAAGCCGTCCCCGGATTGGCGGCGGTTTTGGTCGCCACCGGCCGGGTTAGAGAGGCCCGGCATT
>JASHUX010000075.1 GCA_030039775.1 Alphaproteobacteria bacterium
GCCACTCGCAGCCCGACCGCACCATGTAGCGGATCGCGTTCACCACCTCGCGCAGGTCGGTGGTTCGTTTGCGCCCACGCCGAGCCGGGCGCGGCAACATCGGCTCGATCGCCGACCACTCCTCGTCGGTCAGATCACTCGGATAGCGTTTCGTCTTCTTCTCAATGGCCGCCATGCGGCCGCGCGTCGTTCGGGTCCACATCCCAAGCTTGAATCACGCGTCGCTGCGCCCCTCAAGCCTTTTCCAAACAGCCTCTAACAGGGCTGTTAGTTTTGCGCGCCGCCTGTGCCGCAGCGTCGCCTCTGAATTAACACGGTCGCCCGCGATTGTTCACCCGGTTTTGCGTCCGGCGGCGGGCGCGCGTTCGAGCCAATAGCGCGGCCCGGCACCGCGCGACGCGGCACGGTCGCCGGGATTGGCGAACCGGCAACGCTCGAGCGAGAGGCAGCCGCAGCCGATGCACTGGGTCAGGCCGTCACGCAGCCGCTCCAGCTCGGCAATGCGCTGGTCGATGCGCGTACGCCACGGCGCCGAGAGGCGCGACCAGTCGCGCACGCTCGGCGCGCGGCCGGGCGGCAGCCGCGCCAATTCAGCCTGGATTTCGTCAAGGGTCAGGCCGATGCGCTGCGCGAACACGATAAAGGCGATCAGCCGCAGCACCGAGCGCGCGAAGCGGCGCTGGCCCGCGCCGCCGCGCGGCTCCGACGCGATCAGGCCGCGCGCCTCGTAGAAGCGCAAAGCCGAGGCGGCGACACCGCTGCGCCGCGACACCTCGCCGATGGTCAGAAACCGGTCCATTTCCGCCTTGACTTAAAGTTAACTTGAACTCCTACCATATGGATATGAGCGTGGGAAGCAAAGGATAACGGCCATGGCAGAGACAATGGCGGCGGGCGTGTCGCAATTTCTGGCGCGGGACGACCGCCCCGGCGAGACCGTGCTGGACCGGGTTTACGCGGATTACGCCGACAGCGACCCGTTCATGCCCTATAGCGGCTTCATCGACCATACCGTGATGGGCGCCGAGGCGTTGGTCGGGCTCGGCCTCGGCGAGAAAGTGGATAATTGGCGCGCGCGGTCACGGCCGCGGCCGTTCGCGGCGCCGGTCGCCGGCATCGACATCGAAAAGGATTGGCAAACGGCGCTCGGCCGCCGCGACGCCTATGGCGACTGGATCGCCTATTTCGACCGCGCGCTCGGGGATCGGCCATTCGCCGCCGTGCTCGCAATCTGGGTGCCGCGCTTGGCGCACGATCCGGGCGCATTCTTGTTCCACGGCGTGATCCGCACCGGCCACGCGACGCGGGCGCTGGAACACGCAGACACGCCGGACCGCCGCCGGGAACTGGCCCGGGCACTGGCGCTGTGGGCGATCGGGGTCCGCGGCGCCCCGCCGGAGACACCGGCGAGCGGCGCCGGTCTCGAAACCATCCTCGATTACGCCAAGCGCGGCGCCGCCGCCTATGTGCGCTCGCCGAACATCGTCGCGCTCCACGCAGTCACCGGGCCGATGGGCTACATGCTGATCGGCAAGTATCTCGACGCCGCGGCTCACCGGATCGCGGCGGCCGGGTTCGCGCGCAGCCACGGGCGGCTCCACGGCGACGATGTCGCCGCCAAGGGGCCGGCGCCGGTGTTCGAGCGCGCGCAGATCGACGCGCTGGCACGGCAGCGCGACGTCCATGCCATCAAGCTGACCGAGGCGGCGTTCCGCGCCCACGAGACGACCGGCGACCCGGTGTTCCTGCGGGCCGCGGCCGAGGTATTGTAAGCGGCAGGAGAGTGCCATGCGTGCATCCACGAAATCGGCGAAGCCGCGCCTGGTCGGCTTCAACCATGTCGCGCTCGAAGTCGGCGATATCGACGAGGCGCTGGCCTTCTACGGCCGCTTGTTCGACTTCACCTTGCGCGGCAAAAGCAAGGCGATGGCCTTTATCGATCTGGGCGATCAGTTCATCGCGCTGCAGCGGGGACGCAAGCAGCCCGCCGACGACGGCCGCCACGTCGGGCTCGTGGTCGAGGACAAGGCGGCGGCACGCGCCGCGCTCAAGGCGGCGGGCGTCAAGATCGTCCCCGGTCCGTTTCTCGATTTTCTCGATCCGTGGGGCAACCGCATCGAGATCGTCGGCTACGACAATATCCAATTCACCAAGGCGCCGAACGTGCTGCGCGGCATGGGGTTGACCCGTTTGAATAAGAACGCGAGCGCCAAGAAAGAGCTGGCCGACAAGGGCATGGCCGCCGACTGAGGCCGACTAGCTTCAGGCGAGCGCCGCGAGCTTGTTGCTCTACTATCCTGTCTTGCCATTAATCTCGAATCACATTCGGCTTTCGAATGGACTGCTTCGGAAAGAGCGGCGGCTAAAGTGTCCGATCCCGACTTCACTGATTGGCCGGATAATCGGGTCGAGGGAATCGCATTGAGCGAGGATGCTCGACCGTTCGAGCGCGGTGCGGCACGGGCGGAGATGGAAAGACGTCGCCGTGATTACGAAGAACGACGTGAGCAAGATCGGCGACGGTTTGAAACAGACAGAGACAAGAATCGAATCGACCACGAAACTCGGATGGCCGCCTACCAAGGGCAATTAGCAGCGGTACGACAGGATTTCG
>JASHUX010000015.1 GCA_030039775.1 Alphaproteobacteria bacterium
CCCGGCATCGAAGAAATCGTGACCATCTTTCCCTCCTTCATTGCCGGGCCGATCCTCCGCCTCTCCGAGCGCCGCGGCTGGCTCGGCAGGGTCTATTGGGGCATGCGCGTGCAGAGCACGTCGGTCTCGGGCTACTTGAAACTGCGCTTGCTCGCGAGCTTCAAACGGCTTCGCCCCTGGAGCCATCGGTTCCGCGAGGAGCAACGCGCCATCGACGAATGGCTGGGCTTGGTCGTGCGCGCGTCGGCGCGGTCCGCCGATCTCGGCCTCGAAGTCGCCGATTGCGCGCGGCTCATCAAGGGCTATGGCGACACGCTGAAGCGGGGCCAGGGCAATTATCGCCTCATCGTCGACCGCGTGATTGCTCCCGTGCTCGACGGCAAATGGTCGCCGCAAGCCTCGGCCGACGCGGTCGCCAGCGCGCGCGCCGCCGCGCTCGCCGACCCTGAGGGCGAAAGCCTCACGCGCACGATTGGCGAGATCGAAGGCGGGACGCGGCTCGGCCTCGCGGCGGAATGATTCATTTCGTCTATCTGCATTACGGTCCCAGCGAAAATTTACGGCGGGAGATGAAATACAGCTTCCTGAGCCTGCGCCGATTCCTCGATCCGGCGCAGCATCGCGTCGCGATCTATACCGACGCGCCGGACTTATTTGCCGCTTGGCCGGTCGCGACCGTGCCGATCGCGGACAAGATCGCCGAATATTCGCTTGCCGGCCGGTACGGCCATCGCATCAAGTCTGTGATTTTCAGCGATGCGCTGAGCCGGTTCGGGGATTCGGCCTTTCTCGATTCCGATTCCATCGTTCGGGACGGCTTCATCGCCGCTCTCTCGAAAAAGCTGCGGACGGACGCCGTTATGAACGCCGCGGAGGCGCTTAACCCTTGGCCGCAACTCGCCGGTTTCGAGACGACGCTGCCGAATGCGCGTTATCGCTATGATCCCGCGTGTTCGCGCATGTTCAACAGCGGATTGATTGCGGCGCGGGCCGATAGTGCCGACGCGGCCGTCGATGCGGTGGCCCTCGTCGATGCATTGCTGGATCAACCCATTCCGCCGCATCATGTCGAGCAACTGGCGGTCGCCGAGGCGTTCCGCGCGCACGGGATCGACATTGCCACCATCGGTGACACGTTCCTGCATTACTGGAAGCGTAGCTGGCGCCGCTATGCCGACCGCCGCTTGCCCGGCTTGCTGCCGGCGGACTGGAACGATCTGCGTTGGCCGTCCGCCGAATTGACCTTCAATCCGCTCGCCGTCCGCCTGCTCTCGCTGCGGCGTTCGTTGGAAAAGCGACTCTAGCGCCGTCGGCGGCCCTGGACGAATTGGCTGCGACACATTATCTCCTGCGGCAAATCCTGATGCGGCAAATCCTGACATTCTCTTCGGAGCGAAGCCGTGCCGGCTTATCAATACATTTACGTGATACGAGGCTTTAACTAACTATTTGACATATAATATATTTACTATAAATTTTCCATCTACACAGACAGTGCACAACTAGCCGAATCAGGCGCTTACTGGAGAGACCTGCACAGATTCTGCACAGAAAGCGCGCGTTTCATGGCCTTCCTCGCCGATTTGCACGAACTTAAAAACGGCCTCGTCATTTTCCGCCGCACCGACGTGCAGCATCGCAATTGGTACTGCCGCATCCGCCTGCCGAACGCCGACCGCTACAAGACGGTTTCGCTGAAAACGTCGGACCTCGAAACCGCCCGCGAGCGGGCTTTCGACCACGAGGCGGACGTGCGCTTCCGCCTCAAGCACGACGTTCCGATCTTCAACCGCCCCTTCAGCGAGATCGCCAAGGACTTCTCCGCCTTCCAGAAGCAACGGTCTGAAGCCGGGCTGATCACCTATCACCGCTGGCGCGTCATGGATTCCCATATCAGGACGCAGCTCAACCGATATGTCGGCACGACGCAAATCAACCTGATCGGCCAGGACCGCTGGACCGATTACCCGGTCTGGCGCCAGGCGAACGGCAAAGGGCGCTCGGGCGGCCGCGTCAGCGACGGAACCGTCCGCGACGAGATGACGACGTTCCGCTCGATCATGATTTACGCGGCCGGCAAGCGCTACATTCCCGAGAGCCACGTCTTTAAGGGGAAGCTGCCGGTTTCGAAGGCCAGGCGCGAAGAATTCACGCCGACCGAATACCGCAGGCTTCACACCTTCGCGCGCGGCTGGCTCAAGCAGGGGCGCAGCGCGATCAACCTGTGGTACCGCGCCGTCACGTACAACTTCGTGCTCGTCATGTGCAACACCGGCATGAGGCCCTCGGAAGCGAAAAACCTGCGCTGGCGCGACGTGGTGCCGCGCACGCATCGCGACGGCCAGCCCTTCGTCATCCTCAACGTGCGCGGCAAAGGCAAATATCGCAGCCTGGTCGCCGCCAACAGCGTCGCCAATTATCTCGACCGCATCCGCAAGCTCAGCAAAGCGACGCAGCCCGACGATTTCGTCTTCTCGAACTACCAGGGCAAGCCGACCAAGACGCTCTATTACGACCTCGTCGAGACGCTGCTGATAGATTCCGGGCTGCTGACGAGCTCGTCGGGCAAGCGCCGGAGCATTTATTGTTTCCGACACACATACGCGACCTTCCGCCTGATGGAGGGCGTCGAGGTTTACTTCCTGGCCAACCAAATGGGCACGTCCGTCCTGATGATCGAGCAGCATTACGGCCACATCAATCCGGTGAAGAATCCCGAGCGCATTCTGCAAGGACTGCCCGGCTGGGAGCCGGCCGCGAACGCGCCGAAGGAGGCGGACTGAAGTCGGCCTGGCGGCTCCTCTTTCCGGGCGCGGGCCTGTAGGCAAAGAGCGACCGGGATTATATTTGGTTGGCGGCCGGGACACTGCCGAGCTCGGCAGGGCCGGCTAGGCATAGAACGGAGTTCGCCATTCACGAAAGCAAGCGGCCTCGACCGCCATCGACGTGTAACAGATGAACATCGACGACTACGAAAAGCAGCACGAGAC
>JASHUX010000076.1 GCA_030039775.1 Alphaproteobacteria bacterium
CGCCACGATCGCGCCCGACACTTCGGGAATTTGCTCCAGGGCGAACTCGTCGCCGCCTTTGGCTGAGGGACCGACCAGCACGACGTCGCCTGCCTCAACCACGTCGCTCGCGCGCCGCGGCACCGGCCCAAGGCCCTTGTCGCGCTCAAGTTCTTTTCGGGCCCACTTCATCTCGCTCATTGGGATGACGCCCTTGCCGCCGTCAACGAAGCCGATCCGCGCACCATCGGCGTCCGTGGCGAGCACATAGGCGAGCTGCCAGCCGGCGACATCCGCGCCCGGAACCGCCGGCACTTTCGACAATTTGACCTGCCACTCGTTCGCAACGCCGATCTGCGCCACCGGCCCCCGCCAACCGTGCCGCCGGTCATAGGCGATCAGCCCATCGCGAAGCGACTTGCTCGCTTCCTGCTGCAGTTTGGGATCGAGGCTGGTGCGTACCGTGAGGCCGCCCTGATAGAGCGCCTTTTCGCCATAGCGCGCGACCAGCGTGCGGCGCACCTCCTCGGCAAAATATGGCGCCCTTGCCGTATCCGAGACGCTGCGCTTTACGACCGTTAGCGGTTCCGCCTTCGCGGTAGTTGCCTGAGCTTGTGTGATAAAGCCGTCGTCGGCCATGCGGTCGATCACCCAATCGCGGCGATCCTTCGCGGTCTGCGGATAACGATCAGGATTATAGGCGCTTGGCGCTTTCGGCAGGGCAGCTAGAAACGCCGCCTCGGCCACATCGAGCTGATCCAGCGGCTTGTTGAAGTAGGTTAGCGATGCGGCGGCAACACCGTAGGACCCCCGGCCGAGATAAATCTCGTTGAGATAGAGCTCGAGGATGCGTTGCTTCGACAACACCTGCTCCATACGGAGCGCGACCAAGGCTTCCTTGATCTTGCGCTTCACCGACACCTCGTTGCCGAGGAGAAAGTTTTTCGCCACTTGCTGCGTGATGGTGGAGGCGCCGATCGGCCGGCGCCTGTCGCGCAGACGCGCAACGTCGGTGAGCGCGGCACGCGCCATCGACAAAAAATTGACGCCGGGATGCTGGTAGAACTCCTTGTCCTCGGCGGCGACAAATGCGTTCGTCACCAAACGCGACATTGCCTTTACCGGGACGAAAATGCGCTTCTCGGTGGCATATTGGGCAACGAGGCGGCCGTCGCCCGCATAAACCGACGAGACGATCGGCGGCTGATAATTGGCGAGCTGCTTATAGTCGGGGAGATCGCGGCCGAAATACCACACCGTAATGCCGCCCAAGCCCACGGCGACGATGACGGTAAGAATGACCAGGGAGAAGAGCAGTCGGACAATATGCATGGGATCTGGGAGCTGAGTGCCCTAAGCCGGTTCGGGCGGAGAGTGGCGTCCTTTTGCGGCGCCTTCAAGGCTCGAATGGTCCTTGCAAATTAAATAACCCGTCAGGCGGCGGTCACCCATTATACGAGCCGTCCGCCCCTATCGATCACCTTCCCCTAAAACTTTTCCGCCGCCCCGGCGGGCGGCGGAATGTCGCACGATATGTCCTCAGATACAGTAGGTCTTCAGCGGCTCGA
The DNA here is from genome assembly GCA_030039775.1 of Alphaproteobacteria bacterium. GTDB lineage: Bacteria > Pseudomonadota > Alphaproteobacteria > ATCC43930 > CGMCC-115725 > JAATGI01. The sequence continues at coordinate 1,548 of JASHUX010000076.1, forward strand.
AGCCGTTGAACCCGACCGAGGCATAGGTCGAGGTATAGGCGCCGGTGGCCATGAGCCGGACCTTGTCGCCGACCTTGAGCGCAAGCGGCAGCTTATATTCGGTTTTCTCGTAGAGAATATCCGCGCTGTCGCAAGTCGGGCCGGCGATGATCACCGGGCCGGTCGGTCCGCCGTCGGCGGGCGTCTCGATCCGGTATTTGATGCTTTCGTCCATGGTCTCGGCGAGGCCGTTGAACTTGCCGACGTCGAGATAGACCCAGCGCTTGCCGTCGCCTAGACCCTTATCGGCGATGAGCACGACTTCGCTTTCGATCACGCCGGCATCGCCGACGATCGACCGGCCAGGTTCGACCACAATCTCGGGCAGGTCGTTGCCGAAATGCCGCGTGATGGCCGCCATCACGGCGTTGCAGTACCGCTCCACCCCGGGTACGTCGCCGCGGTAGTGGGCGGGAAACCCGCCGCCGATATTGACCATCTTGAGGTTGATGTCGGTCTCAGCCAACAAGGTGAACATCCGCGCGGCGCGGCCGATGGCGCTGTCCCACTGGTCGACCTTGGTTTGCTGCGAGCCGACATGGAACGACACGCCGTACGGATCCAGACCCGCCGCCTTCGCTTGACGCAGCAAGTCCACCGCCATTTCGGGTGAGCAGCCGAATTTCCGCGAGAGCGGCCATTCCGCACCGTCGCTATCGATCAGGATACGGCAGAAAACCCGCGCGCCGGAGGCGACGCGAGCGAGTTTCTCCAGTTCGGCGGCGCTGTCGAAGGCATAGAGACGCACGCCGTGCTCATAGGCATAGGCGATGTCGCCTTCCTTCTTGATGGTATTGCCGAAGGAGATGCGGTCCGCCTTCACCCCCAGGTGCAGGCACAGATCGATCTCGCCGCGGCTCGCCACGTCGAAGCTGGAGCCCATTCGATCCAGCAAAGCCAGAATCTCGCGGGCGGGATTGGCCTTGATCGCGTAAAACACCTTGGCCAGCGGCAGGTAGTGCCGCAGCAGTTTGTAGGCGTCGGCCACGACTTCGAGATCGACGACCAGGCACGGCGTTGCCGGCTGTGTCTCGGCGAGGAACCGCACGGTCTTTTCGGTGATGCCGCCACGCCGCACGGCGCGCTTACGCCGCGGTCGAATGGTGGGAATATCAGGCGCGCCGGCAAGCGCGCGAGTTCCGTCGGCGGGGACTACGCGCCCGCCTGCGGGATGCCCAACAGCGTCCGTCAACGTCGTTACAGTACGGGAAGACGGCGACCGCAGCCGCGGACGCCCGGGTTGAACCGAACCCCGATATCGTTCTCGGGGACTTCAGGGCAGGGCGTTGCGGCCCTGCGCAGGAAAGCAACCATATCGACCTCCCTCTCGGGACCGGCCCACGATGACCGGTTCTGCCAAAAAGGACGCGTTACGTCGTTGCATAACCACGATGGGCCATAGGCACGTGCGAGTGCGTCGCGAGG
>JASHUX010000077.1 GCA_030039775.1 Alphaproteobacteria bacterium
GACTTCACGCCGTTGCGCTTTGTCCCGAAGGACAAGATCGCGGTGCTCGGCATCGTCACCACCAAGGATTCCGACACCGAGAGCAAGAACGCGCTGAAACGGCGCATCGACGACGCCGCGCGCCATCTGCCGCTCGACCAGCTCGCGCTCAGCCCGCAATGCGGTTTCGGCGCGCTCAGCCCGAACGTGATGGACCAAGCCGACCAATGGCGTAAATTGGCGCGAATCGTGGAGACGGCGGCCGAGGTCTGGCACTGAGGCGCGGGCCGCTCCCAACAATAATCGGGAGGAAGACATGCTTCGCACGCTCGCGCTCGCCGCCGCCGGCGTTCTGCTGCTCTGCCCCGCGGCCCGGGCGGATTCGATCCACCTCTCCCACTATGGCGAAGTGATGCCGACCGTGCCGTGGGCCGTGGCGTTGTCGCGGCATATGTTCCAAGAGAACGGCGTCGACGTCACCGACGTCATCAGCTCCTCGGGCGGCGGCACCACCATCCGCAACATGCTGGCGGGCGGTCTGGGCTTCGGCGAGGTCGCGGCCGGCGCAACCGTGAGCGCCCTTTTGGCCGGCGTGCCGGTGAAGATCGTCGGCGTCGGCGCCGACGACGTCAGCGAGAATGTCTGGGTAGTGCCGAACGCCTCGCCGATCCACGGCATCAAGGACCTCAAGGGCAAGAACATGGGCATCACGTCGCCCAACGGCATCACCACGGCTTATGCCACCTTGCTGCTCGCGAAGAACGGGATGACGCTGAAGGACGTCAACGCCGTGCCGGTCGGCACCGGCGCGGGCATCGCCGCCCTCGACGCCGGCAAGCTCGACGCCACGTACGAATACGAGCCCCTGTTCAGCCGTGACGCGGCCAAGTACCGCATCATCGCCGACGTCGGCGACGTCTATCCGAAGCTCGTCAGCCTGTTCCTGGTCGCGACGCAGGACATAATCGACCATCACGCCGACCAGCTCCGCGCCATCATGCTGACCTACAAAGAGGCGGTGGATTTCGTCTACGCCCATCCGAAGGAGGCCGCCGACATCGCCACGCCCTACATGGTGAGCACCAACCAGGACATCATGGAGCGTGCGGTCGCGCGGCTGGCGAAATTCCGCGCCTGGGACGACGGCAGCTTCGATAAGACCGCGCTCGACAACCTGCAGCAAATCCTGCTGCTGACCGGCGACATCAAGAGCAAGGTCGACTTCAAGCCGATGGTCGACAACCGCTTCCTGCCCGCGGGCGTCAAGCCGCTCGACTGACCGCGCCATGATCCGCGCGCGATGGATCCAGCTCGGCACGGCGGTCGTGGCCGTCGGCGCGCTCGAGCTGATCTGCCGCCTCGGCTGGGTTCGGCCGACGACGCTGGTGCCGCTGAGCGCGATGGTACAGGCGGCGATCGCCGCGGCGCAGGACCCCGATACGCTGGCCGATTTCGGCCTGACCTTGAGCACGGTGGCGATCGTGGTCGCGATCGCGGCGGTGCTGGGCGTAGTGGGCGGCGTGGCGCTGCACGCCGTGCCGCGCTGGCGCCGCGCCGCGGAGCCGTTCATCGCCACCTATTACGCGCTGCCGCTGTTCGCGCTGTACCCGTTGCTGGTGGTGGTGCTGGGCGTCGGCACCACGCCCATCATCGCGACCGGCGTGCTCTACGCGATGATGAGCGTGGCGATGGCGACGCTGGCCGGGCTCGACCGCATCCCCGCGGTCTATCGCAAGGCGGCGCGCGTCAACCGGCTCGGCCGTGTCGCCACGGTGACGCGCATCCTCGTGCCGGCCTGCGCGCCCGACATCGCCGGCGGCATCGCGCTCAGCGTCTCGTATGCCTTCGTCGCGGTGATCGCGAGCGAGTTCCTGCTCGCCTCGCACGGCATCGGCCATGCCATCGCCGACGCGTACGAAACGTTCCAGACGCAGCGCATGTACGGGCTGATGCTCGGCCTCGGCGTTTGCGTCGTCGCCATCAATCTCGGCATGGCAAGAGTGCGCGCGCACCTCACGACGGGCGCGGCATGAAGCGCGCGCAAACCTGGCTCGACGGCGCGGCGGTGATCGTCGCAATCCTTCTCGCGTGGCAGTTCTTGTCGCTGATCGTCGGCGCGCACGTCCTGCCGCCGCCGCGCGCGACCGCGGGGCGTCTCGTCACGCTCGTTGGCGAGCCGCGGTTTCTCGCCGATCTCGCCTCGACCGCCGAGGCGTACGTTATCGCGCTCGCGATCGGCATGGCGGGCGGCCTCGTCCTCGGCGTCGCGTTCGGCGGCTGGCGGCTGATCGGCGACAGTTTCGAGCCGTTCATGCACCTTCTCGTCGCGACGCCGAAAGTCACGCTTTATCCCGTGATCCTGCTGCTGTTCGGCCTCGGCGATTCTGCCAAGATCGCGTTCGGCGTGCTGCACGCGCTGCCGCCGGTTGCGATCATGACCGCGAACGCGATCCGCACTGTCCGCCCCGTGCATCGCAAGACGGCGCTGACCTTGCGCCTGTCGCCTACCGCCTACGCCACGCGATTGCTTGTCCCGGCGGTGCTGCCCGACATTCTCGGCGCGTTCCGTGTTTGCTTCGCGCAGGCGTTGCTTGGTGTGCTGGTCGGCGAGATGTTCGCCTCGACGCGCGGCCTCGGCCACTTGCTGATGGCGTCGATCGGGGTCGACGACAATCCGACCATCCTCGCCATCGTCGCGATCGTGTTCGTGTTCGCCGGCGGCGGCAGCGCCGCGTTGCTGGCGGCGGCGTCGCGGCGCAAGAGCTGAGCGATGGCCGCCAGCGCGTCGGTGGTGCTTGACGGCGTCGGCCATGTCTTTCCGGTGGCGGGCGGGCGCGGCGCGGTGCGCGCGTTGGAGCAGGTGTCGCTTACCATCGCGGGCGGCGAGTTTTTCGCCATCATCGGCCCGTCTGGCTGCGGCAAATCCACCCTGCTCGACATCCTCGCTGGCCTGCTCGCGCCCGGCGAAGGCCGCGTTACGTTCGACGGCGCGGAAATCCGCGGCACGGTGCCCGACGGCATCGGCGTCGTGTTCCAGGATGACGCGAGCTTTCCGTGGCTCAGCGTCTGGGACAATGTCGCGTTCGGCTTGCGCGGCCGCGGCCTCGACAAAAGCGAGATCGCGGGCCGGGTCGGCGCGGCGCTCGACTTCATGGGCCTCAAGGAATTCGCGCGTCACCGCCCGGCGCAGCTATCGGGCGGCATGCGCCAGCGCGTCTGCATCGCACGCACGCTGGTGTTGCGGCCGCGTCTGTTCCTGCTCGACGAGCCGTTCGCGGCGCTCGATCAGCAGACGCGGCTGTTGATGGGCTACGAGCTGTTGCGGCTGTGGCGCGAGACCGGCGCGACGGTGGTGCTGGTGACGCACAGTCTCGACGAGGCGGCGATGCTCGCGGACCGGATCGGCGTGATGTCGAGCCGGCCCGGCCGCTTCATCGAGACCGTGGCGACCGAGTGGCCGCGTGAGCGCAGCTCCCAAATCCTCACCGATCCGCGTTTCGGCGACGTCACCAGCCGCTTGTGGGAAAAGCTCCGCGCGGAATCCCTCCGCGCGATGGGACGGTAACGTTACATCGTGAACACGAGGCGGTTGGCCCCGGTGTTGCGGGTCCACGCGGCGGCGACATCGCGGAGCGGCGCGGTTTCGGTCGCGATGGCAAGACCCGCGGGCACCACCGCTTGCATCAGCGCACCGACGCAGGCGATCAGGCGGTCGAACGACGTGCTGCCCATGCCGCTGCCGAGAATTTCGAGCGCCGCACTGCGCAACGCCGCCGAGGGCAGCGCGATGTCACGCCCGGCCATGGCGCCGATCTCGACATAACGGATGCGGCGCGACGCATCGCCGCCGTCGCCCGCGATCGCAGCGATGATCCGTTCAGCGGGCGGTCCCCAGAGATAGTCGAGCACGACCGCGACGCGGTGCGCGCGGATTTCGTCGCGAAACCGGGCCACCAGGCGCTCCGGCGTATCGTCGAGGCTGATGACGCTGTCGGCGCCGAGCGCGGGCAATTCCTTCAGCGCGGTGGGATTGCGTCCAGTCGCGATCACCTTTGCGGCACCGAGATGTTTCGCGATCTGGACCGCGAGCTTACCCGAGGTGCCGGTCGCGCCGTTGACAAGAACGGATTCGCCGGCGACGAACTTGGCGCGCTCCGTCAGCGCTGCCCAGGACGACACGCCGGGATTGCCGATCGCCGCGGCGGTGACGTCGTCGACGCCGTCGGGCAGCAGTACACAGAGGCCGCGCCGGACCACCGCGCGCTCCGCTATCGCGCCGAACGGCCGGCGCGGCGACACGAAATAAACGCGCGTGCCGTCGGCAAGCGCGCCCGCGCCGTCGAAGCCGGGGACGAACGCGTCGGCGCCGCTTTCGCTGCTGTAATGGCTGCCGGCGGCCTGGCCGCGCGTGATATTGCTCAGGGCCGACGCACGCATGGTGACGACGACCTCGCCGTCCCGCGCCGCCGGCTCGTCGAAATCAGCGTAAACAGGCGCTTCGCCGCCCCGCACCACCGCTGCTTTCATGGCTTTCCCCCTGCCGCTTGCCACCATAGGACTATAGGCCATGCCGTCGCCTCGCCATCCCTCTGACCTCTTGACGTTAACTCGATGTTCCCTATATGTCCTTTTCAGAATTGATTCGATGGAAGCAAGCCCCGAGTGAAATTTCTGAAAGACGAACTGGTACTAAGGACTGTGCGCGTCGCAGCGGTAGGCGTTTGGCCGGCACCTGCTTTGAGCCAGCAGATAACAGGCGGATCAGGCGGCTGATCGGGAAATAGGCACATCCCGATGTAGAAATTCCGGAACGAACCCAATTTGCAGGTGGATCAGTTCGGCACGTCCGCGCGGCGAACGCCGTCACAGGCGCGCGGCGGCGACGGATATGATAGATAACAGTCGCGCGCCCGCCGGCGCGCCACCAATCGAGGAGGAGCGAGCATGGCCGAGCCGATCCGTTTTCCCGACATACCGGTCTATGCGGGCTGGGGCGCACCAGTGCGGCTTGAAAGCGAGCTGCGCGATCTTGAAGTCGTGCAGGGCAAGGTGCCGGAAGACCTGAACGGCACGCTCTACCGCTGCGGGCCCGATCCGCAATATCCGCCCATGCGCGGCGACAGCATCTTCATCGATGGCGAAGGCATCGCGTCGATGTTCCGTTTCGATCACGGCCACGTCGATTTCCGTACACGCTACATCCGCAACGAGCGCTTCACGCTCCAAGAGAAAGCCCGGCGCTCGCTATTCGGGCGCTACCGCAACCGCTACACCGACGATGCCAGCGTCGCCGGCAAGAATCGCGGCACCGCCAACACCAACGCGATTTGGCACGGCGGCAAATTGCTGATCCTCAAAGAGGACTCGCTGCCGTGGGAGGTCGATCCCGACACGCTCGAGACCATCCGCGAGTGGGACTATGACGGCGCGGTCAAGGCCGTGAGCATGACCGCGCATCCGAAGCTCGATCTCGACACCGGCGAGCTGCTCACCTTCTCCTACCAGGCCAAGGGCGACGCCACGACCGACGTCGCGTTCTACGTCGTCGACAAGCACGGCAAGATCGCGCACGAACTATGGTTCAACGCGCCGTGGGCGCCGATGGTCCACGACTTCGCCGTCACCGAGACGCACGTCGTGATCCCGTTCTTCCCGTTCGAGACGGATCTCGGCGTCATCAAGGGTGGCGGTCCGTTCTATCAGTGGCATCCCGAGCGCCAGACCGTCGTGGCGGTGTTCCCGCGCCGCGGCCGCCCGGACGAGGTGCGCTGGTTCCGCGGCCCGACTACAAGCGCCGGTCACATGATGAACGCGACGATGGAGGGCTCGAAGCTCCATCTCGATCTCTGTCTCTATCAAGGCAATTGCTTCCCGTTCTTCCCGACCCCGGAGGGCAAGGAGACGGAGCCGGTGCCGCCGTTCCTGTCGCGCATGACGTTCGACCTTGCCTCGAACAGCGACGGCTACGAAACGAAGCAGCTCTCGCCGATGCCGTGCGAAATGCCGCGCACCGACGACCGCTATCAAGGCCGCGCCTATCGTCACGGCTACATGATCTGCTTCGGTCCCGATCGCGCGGGCGGCAGCATGCTGGGACACCTCGATCATGCGTCCGGCAAGCTCAAGCTCTGGAATCCGGAGGAGGCGTCGGGCATCCAGGAACCGTGTTTCGCGCCGCGCCGTCCGGATGCGCCGGAGGGCGACGGCTATCTCCTGGTGCTGGTCAACCGCATCAAGGAGATGCGCAACGACCTCGCCGTGCTCGACGCGCAGAAGATCGAGGCCGGACCGGTGGCGCTGATCCGGCTGCCCACCCGCGTGCGGATGACGTTCCACGGCATGTGGGTGCCGGCGCAGGCGCTCGAGACCGGCATCTATCCGGTCACGGCGATGCACGAGGCGGCGGCGCGCGCGGGAGTGCATGCATGAGCGAAGCCACGCGCAAGCTCTCGACCGAGGACCGGCTCGAAATCCAAGAGCTGTACGCGAAATATTCTTGGGGCATCGATCTTGCCGACGCGGAGCTCGCGTTGTCGGTGTTCGCCGACGACGCGTGGTTCGACCATCTGTGGCAGGGCCGCGTGCAAGGCCACGCCGCGATCCGCAAGAACCTCGAAGAGCTGTGGTACAACCGCCAGCATTGGTGGTACGGCCGTCAGCATCTGTTCAATCACTTCATCATGACGCCCACGTCGGATGCCGGCGAGGAGACCGCCCGCGTCCGCTGTTTCTTCCAAATCATCCAGTTCAATGTCGAATACCGCACCAACTTCGTGTTCGGCATCGGCACGCGCGACGATGTGTGCGTGAAGCGCAACGGCATGTGGTTGTTCAAGCAGCTCTACATCAACGCCTGGTCGACGCGCGAAGCCGTGCCGTGGCAAGGCGAAAACTTGCTGACGCCGGGCCCCGCCCCGCGCCCGCAAACAGCGGCGCCGCCGCGCGCGGCGGAGTAGCGCCTGCGCTTCGTCACTTGGATCGTTACCGCGGCGTTGGTAACGTTGATTTCGGTGGCGCATGCCGCGCCCGTCGTCGCTTATTACGAAGCGACCTGGGCGTCGCTGCCGGCGGGGCATCTCGTCGCCAGCTTCGACGACGGGCCCGACGGCTTCCATGACATACTGACCATGGATACGGTCGGGTTGCCGCAACTGTTGTTGCATTTTCGTGCCCGCGCCGAATCCGCCGGCCGGTTCGGAGCCGACGGCGTCGCGCGGCCGAGCCGCTATGCCATCGATTACGATTTGCGCAAATATCACAGCCAACGCGTTCGCATCGCGTATGTCGCACGGGACGGCGCGATCGTTTCCGAACGCACGTCCGACGACACCAACCCGAAACAGATTCTGCCGGAGCGCTTTCGCCGCGACGTCATCGACCCGGTCGCCGCGTTCGCGACGCTACGCCGCTATTTGACCGCGCACGGGGCTCGGCCCGGAGACCATTTCACGGTTCATGTCTTCGACGACGTGCGCCGCTTCGACATCGCGGCCTCCGTGGTGTCCGTCGGCACGGCCGACAAGACCGTTCGTGTCCATCTGGATCTGTCCGCGGTCGCCGGCTTCAAGAAACGGGGGGGACCCGACGCCGAGGACGCGCCGCGCCCCCTCGAGGTGTTCTTCCGCGACGACGGCGCCATGCTGCCGATCCGGCTTGAGGTCGCCGTGGGGTTCCTGCCGCTGGTCGTGCGTTTCGATCACCGCTGCGCCGACGCGGCGCATTGTGCGGCGGAAAAAAATCCGGCCGCTACGCGATGAAGATCGTCTTGATGTTGACGAACTCGCGGATGCCGAAGCCGGACAGTTCGCGGCCGTACCCCGACTCCTTGATGCCGCCGAACGGCAGGCGCGGATCGGAGCGCACCGCGTCGTTGACGAACACCGTGCCGCTCTCCATGCGCTCGACGGCGAGCTTCTCCGCGCGCGCCACGTCCTTGGCGATGATCGCGCCGCCGAGGCCGAACACGCTGTCGTTCGCGGCCGCGATCGCTTGTTCCTCGTTGGCGACGGGAATGATCGCCGCCACCGGGCCGAACATTTCCTCGTCGTAGGCCGGCATGCCGGGCCTTACGTCGGTCAGCACGGTCGGCGGATAGAACGCGCCCTTGTTGTTGGGAACGTTGCCGCCGAGCAGGCATCTCGCCCCTTTGGCGATGCTTTGCTGCACCTGGCGGTGGAGATCGTCGCGCAGATCGTGGCGCGCCTGCGGCCCGACCGCGTTGCTCTCGTCGAGCGGGTCGCCCATCTTGACGGCGCTCATGGCCTTGACGAAGGCGGTCTCGAACCCGGCCTTGGTCCTGCCGGTGACGATGAAGCGCTTCGCCGCGATGCAGCTCTGGCCCGAATTGACCAGCCTGCCCTTGGTCGAGATCGCCGCCGCGTGCTCAATGTCGGCGTCATCGAGCACGACATAGGCGTCGCTGCCGCCGAGCTCGAGCACGGTCTTCTTCAGCATGTGCCCCGCCTTGGCGGCGACGGCGCGACCCGCCGCGGTCGAGCCGGTCAGCGTCACGCCGCGCACCAGCGGATGCTCGATCACCGCGTCCACGGCCTTCGAGCCGATCATCAACGTGCGGAACAGACCGTCGGGGAAACCGGCCTCGACGAAGACCTTTTCGATGACCAGCGCGCAGCCCGGCACGTTCGAGGCATGTTTCAGCACCATCGCGTTGCCGGCCATGAGCGCCGGCGCCGCCGCGCGGAAGACCTGCCAGAACGGAAAGTTCCACGGCATCACCGCGAGGATGACGCCGAGCGGCTGGAACGCGACGTAGCTTTTCTTCGCG
>JASHUX010000078.1 GCA_030039775.1 Alphaproteobacteria bacterium
GAGACAATGGCGTCGCCGCGCCCGATGCCGCCGGCCACGAACACCGGCACCTCCGTGAGATGCGGCAGGATCTCCTGCGTCAGCACGGCCGTCGACACCGGGCCGATATGGCCACCCGCCTCGGCGCCCTCGATGATGATGGCGTCGGCGCCCATCCGCACCAGTTTCCTGGCGATCGGCAGCGCCGGCGCGAAACACAAGAGCTTGACGCCCGCGTCCTTAATGCGGCGGACCGCCTCGGTCGACGGAATCGCGCCCGCCAGCACGATATGCGTGACGCCGCGGCGTATGCACACATCGCTCAAGGCCGCGAGATCGGGGTGGAGGGTGATGAGATTGACGCCGAACGGGTGACGCGTCAGCGCCTGCGTCGCCGCGATCTCGACGTCGAGCTGCTCGCTGTTCATGGAGCCGCAGGCGATCACGCCGAAGCCGCCGGCGTTGGAGATCGCCGACACCAGGCTGCGCTCCGAAACCCACGTCATGGCGCCGCCCATGATGGCGTATTCGCAACCGAGGAAATCGGTGCCGCGTTGCCACAGGGCGTTGAGTTGTGCCCGCGCCGGGTCGTTGCGCAGGAATGCGCGCGGACGCATCTCGACGGCGACGGGGTTCTTGCTCACGCGGCGTCGAGCCCGTAAGCGGTATGCAGCGCCCGCAACGCGAGTTCTGCGTATTTTTCCGCGATAAGCACGCTGACCTTAATCTCCGACGTCGAAATCACCAGGATGTTGATGCCGTTTTCGGCCAGAGTCTTGAACATGAGCTGCGCCACGCCGGCATGGCTCCGCATGCCGACGCCGATCACCGAAACTTTGACCACGTCCTTGTTCGGCTTGATCGCGGTATAGCCGAGTTGGGCCCGGCCAGCCTCTAACACCATAACGGCGCGGTCGAGATCGCCGCGGCCGACCGTGAACGTTAGATCGGTGAAGCGCCCGTCGTCCGAAATGTTCTGCACGATCATGTCGACATTGATCGCGGCGTCGGCAAGCGGGCCGAAAATCCCCGCCGCCACGCCGGGCCGATCGGGCACCTTTAGCAGCGTCACCTGTGCATCGTCGCGGCTATAGGCAATGCCGCTCACTACCCGTTGTTCCACAATCTCGTCCTCGTCCACCACCATCGTCCCCGGCGTGTCGTTGAAGCTCGACAGGACTTGAACGCGGACCCGATGGTTCATCGCCACTTCCACCGAGCGCGTCTGCAACACTTTCGCACCCTGACTGGCAAGCTCGAGCATTTCCTCATAGGTGATCTTATCGAGCTTGCGGGCGCGCGCAACGATCCGTGGATCGCTTGTGTAAACGCCGTCGACATCCGTGAAGATGTCGCAGCGTTCGGCCTCCAAAGCCGCCGCCAGCGCCACCGCCGACGTATCGGAACCGCCGCGTCCCAAGGTGGTGACGCGGCCGTCCGGGCCGATGCCCTGGAAACCCGCAACCACGCCGATCTCGCCGGTCGCGATGCGGGAGCGCAAACCGTCGAGCGGGATCGACTGGATGCGGGCCCGGCCATGCGCATCGTCAGTCTCGACGGGCACTTGCCAGCCGAGCCAAGAGCGCGCCTTCGCCCCCAATTGCTGCAGCGCCAGCGCGGTCAGGCCGCAGGTAACCTGCTCGCCGCTCGCCACGACGCTGTCGTATTCCCGCTGATCGGGGGGACCGCCGGCGGCCTCGCGGGACCATGCGACGAGCTGATCCGTGACCCCCGCCATCGCCGAAACCACGACCGCGACCTCATGACCGGCGTCGGCCTCCCGCTTGACGCGTTTCGCGACCGCGCGGATGCGATCGAGGTCGGCCACGGACGTGCCGCCGAATTTCATGACAATGCGCGCCATGTCGCCTCGAACCTGTCACTCGCGCGGGTGGGAATTTTCGCCCCTAAGGGCCACTATTCATAAATCGGGCCGTCGGCCGAGGCAAGGCGCCGGAGTAACAAAGATTGTGTCGAGTTATGAACGGGTTGCGGGTTTCCGGCGCGATCCACGCCTGGCTCGGATCGGGCTTTCATGCCATGCTCCCGCGACGCGGGAGGCGGCGGCAATGGCGATACGCAACGACGTCAATCGGCAATGGGTTTTGAAAAGCCGGCCGCCGGGACCGATCCAAGCGGACACGTTCGAATGGCGCGAGATGCCGGTTCCCAGCGTCGGCGCGGGCGAGTTCCTGGTACGAAATTTGTGGTTGTCGTTCGACCCGGCACAACGTGCCTGGCTCAACGACATCAAAAGCTACATCGCGCCGGTCGCCATCGGCGAGCCGATGCGGGCCGCCGCGGTCGGCCAAGTGATTGAATCGAACCATCCCGACTATCGGACGGGCCAACTCGTTCAAGGCGTGTTTGGTTGGCAGGACTATGTCGTCAGCAAGGGAGGCGGCGCGTTTCCGGTCGCCAAGATTCCACCCGGCGTGCCACCGAACATGGCGCTATCGATCCTGGGACTGACCGGCCTAACCGCCTATTTCGGGATGCTGGAAATCGGCGAACCGAAGCCCGGGCAGACCGTCGTGGTGTCGAGCGCCGCCGGCGCAACCGGCTCCGCCGCCGGCCAGATCGCCAAGATCAAAGGCGCCGCCAATGTCATCGGCATCGCCGGCGGCAAGGAGAAGTGCGCGTGGCTGACGCGCGAAGCGCATTTCGATGCGGCCATCGACTACAAGACCGACAGTATCGCAAAGCGGCTCGACGAACTCGCGCCGAAGGGCATCGATATCTATTTCGACAATGTCGGCGGCGACACCCTGTATCATTGTCTCGACCGCCTCGCCTTCCACGGCCGCATCGTCGTGTGCGGCAGTATTTCCTCCGGCTATGGCCCAACGATGGGGACCGGAATTCCGCTGACAAATTATCGGTCCCTGCTGGTCAATTCGGCGCGCATGGAAGGCTTCATCGTCTTCAACTACGCCGCGCGCTATCCCGAGGCGGTGGCGCAATTAGCACAATGGGTCAAGGAAGGCCGCATCGCCTATCGCGAGGACATCGCGGAGGGCCTCGAGCATGCGCCGGAGACGCTGAAGCGGCTATTCATCGGCGCCAATGTCGGCAAGCAACTGATGAAGGTCGCCGACCCGCTGCTGCCGGTGATTTGATCCGTGACCGCCGTCGATCCCGACGAGATCGCACGTTTTGCGGCGCAAGCCGCGC
>JASHUX010000079.1 GCA_030039775.1 Alphaproteobacteria bacterium
AAGGAGTAGCCGGCAAGATAGTAGGGACCATGCGGCTGAACGGCACGCACGTCACCGAGATAATAGGCGACCATATCCGCAACCGTATCGAGCGGTGCTTCCGTGCCGTCGACGCCCTTCGCTTGAATCGCATAGACCGGCCGTGCCGTACCGATCGATTGACCGAGCTTCTTCAGTTCGATCACGTTGCCGCCGATCCTATGCGCGATGAACAGCAGTTCGCCGACGCCGGCCTTGAGCAACACCAGCGGCGAAAACGGCGCGGGTGCGTCCCGTTCGAGCAACGCGACCAGGCGCGACGGCGTCGCCGCCTCATAAATCGCAGTGATCGGCAGGGCGCGGCCGGTGACGCGCTCGATCTCATGGAACAACTGCAACGCCTGTAACGAATCCCCGCCCAGCTCGAAAAAATCGTCGTCGTGGCGGACCGGCGCGACATTGAGCAGCCGTTCCCACAACGCGATCATGCCGACGGTCGAGTTGACCTCGGCGGGTTCCAGGCGGGCTTGAAGCTCGATCATCGGGCGGCACCAAATAGTCCGTGCGAACGCCTGATCGGGCGCCCGGCCGCCTTCATCATTCCTTAAACAGGTAAAGCGTTTCTTAAGCGGGGCTGCGAATTACGCCGCGGCGACGATGCCGAATTCGATCATTTTCGCGATCACGGCGTCGGCCGCCTCTTCGGCGGACAAACGCGCAGTATCGAGCGTGATTTCCGCGGCTTCGGGCGGCTCGTACGGCGAATCGATGCCGGTGAAATTCTTGATCTCGCCGCGCCGCGCGCGCTTGTACAGGCCTTTCGGATCGCGGCTCTCCGCCAATGCAAGTGATGCATCGACATAGATTTCGACGAACTCGCCCGGCTCAACCAGTTCGCGGGCCATTTGCCGCTCCGAGCGGAAGGGCGAGATGAACGACACCATCACGATCAACCCGGCATCGACCATCAGTTTGGCCACTTCGCCGACCCGGCGGATGTTCTCGACGCGGTCGGCATCCGTGAAGCCGAGATCGCGGTTGAGGCCGTGGCGTACGTTATCGCCGTCGAGCATGAAGGTGTGCTTGCCGGCGACATGGAGCCGCTTCTCGACCAGGTTGGCGATGGTCGACTTCCCGGCGCCGGAAAGGCCCGTGAACCAGAGAATGCACGGCTTCTGGTGCTTGAGGGTGGCGCGCGCCGCGCGGTCGATATCGACCGATTGCCAATGGATGTTCTGCGAGCGGCGCAGCGCGAACATGATCATGCCGGCGCCGACCGTCGCATTGGTCAGGCGGTCGATCAGGATGAAGCCGCCGCATTCGCGATTGTCGGCATAGGCGTCGAACGGAACAGGGTGGGCGAGGCCGACATTGCACACTGCTATGCCGTTGAGTTCGAGCGTCTTCGCGGCGGTATGCTCCAGCGTGTTGACGTTCACCGCATATTTGAGCTCGGTGACGGTCGCGCTGACGGTGCGCGTTCCGATCTTGAGCCAATAGGAGCGGCCAGGCAGCATCGCCTGATCCGACATCCACACCAGGGTCACTTCGAATTGATCGCTCAAACCGGGCGCGGCATCGGGCAAACTCAAAAGATCGCCGCGCGCAACGTCGATCTCGTCGGCAAGCGTGAGCGTCACCGATCGGTCCGCGCTCGCCTGCTCGATGTCGCCGTCGGCGGTGACGATCCGGGTCACGCGCGAAATCTTGCCGCTGGGCGCCACGCGCAGCGTGTCGCCGCGCTTCACCGTGCCGCTCGACACCGTGCCGGCGAAACCGCGAAAATCGAGGTTGGGGCGATTGACCCACTGCACCCAAAAGCGGAAATCCTGCGCCTGTTTCCGGTCCGCGACGTCGAGCGTCTCGAGCTGCGCGAGGAGCGTCGGACCGTCGTACCAGGGCGTGCGCGCCGATTGCTGCGAGACATTGTCGCCGTCGAGCGCGGAGATCGGGATCGCCCGGAACGAAGCCAGGCCGATCTTTTCCGCGAAGGCGCGATAATCCGCGACGATCTTGTCGAAGACCGATTGCGAGAAATCGACCAGATCCATCTTGTTGATCGCGAGCACCACACTGCGGATGCCGACCAGCGAGACGAGATAGGAATGGCGCCGCGTTTGCGTCAGCACGCCGTTGCGCGCGTCGATCAGGATCACGGCCGCTTCGGCGGTGGAAGCGCCGGTGATCATGTTGCGTGTGTATTGTTCGTGACCCGGCGTGTCGGCGACGATGAATTTGCGCTTGTCGGTGGTGAAATAGCGATAGGCGACGTCGATGGTGATGCCTTGCTCGCGTTCCGCAGCAAGCCCGTCGACCAGCAGCGCGAAATCGATCGCGCCGCCGCGCGTACCGAGCCTTTTCGAATCCGCCTCGAGTGCCGCCAGCTGATCGTCGAAGATCATCTTCGAGTCATAGAGCAACCGGCCGATCAACGTGCTCTTGCCGTCGTCGACGCTGCCGCAAGTGATGAAGCGGAGCAGACTCATCCGCTCCAGCCCGGCGAGGCGCTGTTCCAGCGAGGTATTCGGAAGGTCGGTGACCACCGCCATCAGAAATAACCTTCGCGCTTCTTCTTTTCCATCGAGGCGCTGCTGTCGAAATCGATCAACCGGCCCTGACGCTCCGAAAGCGTCGTCACCAGCATCTCCTCGACGATATCGCCGACGG
>JASHUX010000080.1 GCA_030039775.1 Alphaproteobacteria bacterium
TGCGTCACCGCGCCGCCGGACTGAATCACGCCGACATCAATCTGCGGCGCGGCGGTTTCTATCTCTATGCGCCGCCGACCCTGCCGACCATCCTCGGGAATGAGGCGGCGGGCGTCGTCGAAGCGCTGGGCGCCGGCGTCACCCAGGTCAAAGTCGGCGACCGCGTCGCTTATGTCTCGCCGAGCGGCATGTACGGCACCGAGGCGCCAGGCGGTTACGCGGAAGCGCGGAACATACCAGCCGACCGGCTGATCGTGCTGCCGGACGGCATGTCGGAACGCCAGGCCGCGGCGTTGATGGCGAAAGGATTGACGGCGTCCGTTATCCTTCGCCGCCTTTACAAAATTCAACCGGGCGACACGGTGCTCATCCATGCCGCGGCGGGCGGCATGGGCACCGTCCTGACGCAATGGGCGAAACATCTCGGCGCGACGGTCATCGGCACGGTCGGCAGCGCCGAGAAGGACAAGATCGCCCGGGCCAACGGGTGCGATCACGTCGTTCTCTATCGCGAAACGGATTTCGTGACGGCGGTCAGGAAAATCGTGCCGGAAGGCGTGGCCGCCGTGTTCGACGGCGTCGGCAATGATACGTTCATGCTGTCGCTCGATTGCATGCGGCCCTACGCGACGATCGTGAATTTCGGCAACGCGTCCGGGCCGCCGCCGCCACTCGACATCCGCGTGCTGAGTCAGAAAGGCACGCTGATCGTGACGCGGCCGGGCCTGACCAACTACATCGCGGACCGCACCAACTACGAGCGCACCGCGGCGGAGTTGTTCGACCTCGTGAAACGCAATGTGATCCGGCTCGATCCCACCAATGCCTATGCGCTGAAGGACGCAGTCCAGGCGCACCGCGATCTCGAAGCGCGAAAGACAATCGGCTCTGTCGTTCTGATCCCGTGATGCGCCCTTATTCGCCGGTTTCGAGCCAGCGCCGTTCGCGCGCGTAGAACGCTTGCACCAAATCCGGGCGGTCGTCGCCCAGGAGTTCGGGATTGAGCTTGTAGCCGCGCTTCAACTGCGTGTAACCCATGAAGCGATAGGACGGCCTGAGCGTCTTGATGATGTCCCAATCGACCGGCAGCGGGTTGCGCGGGTCGGTGCATTGCAGATTATCGCGCTGATAAATGCCCTCGAACGACGCGAGCCGCCAACCTTCCTCGGTCCGAACCACGCGCGAGAAGAAGCGGCAATATTGGTGGAAGTCGAATTCGACGCCGTCGAACGTCAGCCGGTCGTAGATGAAGGCCGGGCTCTCGACGATCGCGCGGTTGTTCACGATCTTGTGCGTTGCCGGCATGATCCAGTGCTTGCCGGATGAGCCTTTCAGCATCTTCTGGCGCGACTGTTCGACAAAGCCGGCAATATCGCCGTCGAACCAGCTCGTGCGGATCGTGGAGCCGGGGATATAGCAGGCGAGCAGGCCGGGCCAATCCTTTTGGTCGCGGCAAAACCGCTCCCATCGCACTAGATCGTAGATTTCGGTCCGATCGAGCAAGGCGTCGAGGCGCGCGTTGCGGTTTTGGTCTGCCATGAATGACTCCTACACGTCGCTCGCGCCATAGTACCGCGCGGCATAAAAAAAGGCTCTCCGGGGAGCCCCCGGAGAGCCTTGCGAGGAGGGAGAGACAGAAACCTACGCTTTGAGCGCTTCTTTGACCCGTGTCGGCGTAAACGGCAAACGGCGCAGTCTGATGCCGACCGCATCGTAGACGGCGTTGGAAAGCGCCGGCGCCACCACGGTCACCGCCGGTTCGCCGACGCCAACCGGCGTGTTGCCGTTGGCCAGAATGTGGATCGCGATGTCCGGCACCTGCCCCATCCGGATCGGCGTGTAGGTGTCGAAATTGGTTTGATCGAGAAGGCCGTTATGCATTGTGCCTTCTTCGTACATCGCGAGGCTGAGGCCGAACAGCGTGCCGCCTTCGCATTGTGACAGCGCACCGTCGGTGTTGATCGGCAGGCCGAGGTCGATCGCCGTGGTGAACTTGTCGACCTTGATCTGACCGGAGCTCTTGTCGACCGTGACTTCGGCGATGCCGCATGTCCAGGTCGGCGTATCGCGGAAGTGCGTGGTCGCGGCAAGGCCGATACCGTGACCGGGGCCGAGCCGACCGTGCTTCTTGTGGAAGTCGGTTTCCTTCGCGGCCTTCTTGATCACCGCGGCGATGCGTTCGGCGCCGCCCACGGACATCGGCACCGAACCGGCGTTCGGCCCCTTTGCCGTCAGCAACGACAGACGCAACTCGACCGGGTCTTTGCCGGTCTTCCGCGCCAATTCATCGAGGAAGCTTTCGAGAGCGAAGAACGTCCACGCCGTGGACACCGACCGAAGGAATCCGGGCGGCGTCGCGCGCTGCCCGAGATCGTTGGTGATGTCGCGCGACCCGTAGTTCGGGATCCCGTACCACGAATCGGCGCCGCTCATCGAGCTGCCGTCGACCTTGTACTTGTCACCCTTGTCCTTGCTGGGTGTCAGCAAAGCTGGCGCTGCGCGTTCCGCCGACGAAGCCATGCAGACATCGTGCTGCAAGGCAACCACATTGCCTTGCTGGTCGATGCCGGCGCGGAGGCGTTGATACGTGATCGATCGATAGAAATCGTTCCGGAGATCCTCATCACGCGTATAGATGACCTTTACCGGACGTCCGACCGTCTTTGACGCTAGTGCCGCCGGAATCATGACGTCGTCATCGTCCAACCGGCGCCCGAAACCGCCGCCAAGATACATCTGGTGAATAACCACCTGCGGCGGCTTGAGGCCGGTCGCACCGGCGAGCATCGGCTGATGCGCCGCCTGCAACTGGCTGCCCGAGAAAATGTGCAGCTGACCCTTGTCGAAGAACGCCAGCGCGTTCATCGGCTCGATCGGTACATGCGACGCCAGCGGCGTGATGAACTCGGCGTCGTATTTTGTCGACGCGCCGGCCAAGGCCTTCTTCGGGTCACCGATCAGCCAATAGAGACCGCCGGCGTTGGGATCGGCGACCAATTCCTTGGCCCGATTCAAGATGTCGTCGCTGCTGACATTGGCGTTGGGGCCGAGGTCCCATTCGATCTTCATCGCATGGGCGGCCTTCATCGCTGCCGGGAAATTGTCGGCAAGGACGATGACGTAGTGGGTATTGACGCCCAACGGGTCCGGTGTCGAGACGTATTGCACGTAGCCGGGAATTTTCTTGGCTTCGCTGTCGTCGATCAGTTCCTTCCCGTCGGCGCCCTTCTTCGGCTTGGCACCGATGCGGACCGGCGGACGCGCGATCTTGCCGTACAGCATGTTGTCGGCGAAGAAATCGATGCCGAACATCGCCTTGCCGTTGGTCTTGGCGGGAATGTCCAGCGCCAACACCGGCTTGCCCAGGATCTTGTAGCCGCCATGCTTGATGGCGACCTTTTTCAGGTCGTCATCCTTGAAGACTTTGTCGACCTTGCCGGTCGAAACGAGCTGGGCGTAGCTGATCTTCTTGCCGCCCTTGGCGATGACCCAGCCTTTGTCGGCGTGGCAGTCGGACGCCTTCACGCCAAGCTGTTTCGCGCCTGCGTCGATCAGTGCCATGCGGCCCGCCGCACCGGCTTGGCTCGCGCCCATGAACGTGCTGAGGATGCTCAAGCTGCCGCCGGTGAAGAACGCGGTGAAGTCCGGGTAGTCGAGCCGCATGTTCTTCCATTCGACTTCGAGCTCTTCCGCGATCTCTTGCGCGAGCGCGGTGCCGACATGTTGGCCCATCTCGGACTTGTTCACGTGGACGATGACTTCGCCCGCCGGCGTGATGGTATAGAGCATCGTCGGCGAATAATTGTTCGCAGCAAACGCTTCCGTGGCCGACCCGAGGATCCGGGGCGCCATGACGTATCCGATGGTGAGGCCGGCGCCCGCGGCGGCCGTGCCGACGAGGAAGTGACGACGCGAAACGTCGCTCTTCGGTTTCCGTTCGATCGTATCCATGTCCGCCCTCCCTAAGCCCGACGCATATCAGCGGCGGCGCGCTTGATTGCCTTCTTGATGCGAACATAGGTCGCGCAGCGGCACAGATTGCCATTCATTGCCGCGACGATTTCGGCGTCGCTGGGATTCGGATTTTGCTGCAACAGGGATGCGGCCTGCATGATTTGGCCGGACTGGCAGTACCCGCATTGCGGGACCTGCTCGGCGATCCAGGCGCGCTGCACTGGGTGCTGACCGGCCGGATCGAGCCCTTCGATCGTCGTGATCTGTTGGCCGGCGGCTTCTTCGAGGCTAGTCTGGCACGAGCGTACCGCGACGCCGTTTAGATGCACGGTGCACGCGCCGCAAAGACCAGCGCCGCAACCGAACTTCGTGCCCGTCATCCGCAGGCTTTCCCGGATGACCCAAAGTAGCGGCGTGTCGTCGGGCATATCGACCACACGGGTAAATCCGTTGACGGTGATAATCCTCATCTCAGTCCCTCGCGTTGGCTCCCCTCGTCCGATCCGCTCTTGCGCCCGCGGCCGCTATGGGCGTGACCAAACACCGGCGATAAACACCGGCTCGCTTCTTGTTGATGCTCCGAACTTGCGTAGCAAAACTCGGCGGGACCTCCTCCCCGTCAACGCCGATCAAATCCCGCGACCCGCCGTGCCGGCTGTTGTCGCGACGACCGCGACTGCACCGCAGCCGCGACTGTTCTCAAGTGGCGCGCATGCTCGCAGCGTCACCAAGACCTGTCAATAACTCAATTGGATTCGAGAAGTATTGAGATTTAGAAATCGTAATATTCGGGTGAATATAACGCTTTCAGTACTTGGAAACCGGCTACCGCGCCGCGAGACGGTCGGACCACGCGCTTTCGAGCGCGTCTTGAATCGCAAGCCATTTTCCCCGCAGTAATGCCTGGTCGGCCTGTTGCTGCGGATAGCTTATGCCGGTCACGCTCGTATCGAGCAGCGCGTTACGGAGCACAAGCCATTGACGGGGCAAAAGGGATTGCGGGGGTGGCGCCGGTTCGCTGGCGACCGCCGCCGACAACGCCTTGTCCAATAGCGGGAGCGGTGGCCCCATACCGATACAGACGCCGATGCCGAGCGCGAGTCCGAACGTGAATAATCGGCCGCCCCGAGCGAAACGGCTTTTGTTGCTCGTCGCCGCCGCGATCTCGCATCCGAAATCATCCGTCCGCATGGGCCTCCTGACAACGGCTGATTAACAGCTCGTTAACGGCCCATCTTATAGACGGAAGGCGACGAGGAGCGAAAAAAATTAATAATGGTTAACCGAAAAACCGGCCTACTTGGCGGCCTGTTTCAGATACGCGATCAGATCGTCGACCGCCTGGGAATCGTCGACCGCACCGGAACGCATTTTGGTTCCCGGGACAGCGGCTTGGGGGTCGGCAAGAAACTTCTTCAGCGCGGCGGCGTCCCAAACGATGCCGGACCCCGCCATCGCCTTAGAATAATTGTAATCAGGCCCGGTACCGGCCTTGCGGCCGATAACGCCGTGGAGAGACGGTCCGATACCGTTCTCGCCCACGTCGACCGAGTGGCATACGGAGCAACGATGAAACACGTCCGCACCGCGCGTTGCATCCCCC
>JASHUX010000081.1 GCA_030039775.1 Alphaproteobacteria bacterium
TGTAAAACACCCAGCGCCAGGAATAATTGTCGGTGATCCAGCCGCCCAGCGTCGGGCCCAGGATCGGCGCCACCATGATGCCGGCGCCCCAAATCGCCATCGCCTGGCCGACTTTTTCGCGCGGGTTGATGTCGAGCATGATCGATTGCGACATCGGGATCAGCGCCGCGCCGAACAGGCCTTGAATGAATCGGAACGCGACGATCTCGCCCAGGCCGGTCGCCATCCCGCAGAGCGCGGACGCGATGGTGAACCCGGCGACCGCCATCTGGACCACGGCTTTGCGGCCGAAACGGTCGCCCATCCAACCCGAGAGCGGCGTCGCGATAGCGGCGGCGACGATGTAGGAGGTCAACACCCAGGCGATCTGGTCCTGGCTCGCCGACAGGCTCCCTTGCATATGGGGCAACGCGACGTTGGCGATGGTGGTGTCGAGCATCTGCATCGTCGTCGACAACATCAACGACACGGTCAGCAGACCCTTATTCGGGACCTCGAGATTCGGTTTGCTGACGGCCTGGGCCATCGCGGCGGATCAGCCCAACCCCAACATCGATCGGATGCTCGACCAGATCGACGGCTGATAGCCGGTATCGACCTCGACGGTGCAACTCATGCCGGCGCGGATCGGGCGCTGCGGATCGGGATTGTCGATCACCGTCTTGACCACGAGCCGCTGCACCACCTTGACCCAGTTGCCGGTCGCGTTCTGCGCCGGCAACACCGAAAATTCGGAGCCGGTGCCCGGGCTCAAACTCTGCACACGGCCGTTGAAGGTAACGTCGGGATAGGCGTCGCAATCGACCGTCGCCGTTTGGCCGACCTGCATATGCGTGAGGTCGGTTTCTTTGAAATTGGCCTCGACCCAGACATTGTCCGTGCCGACCAGCGCGAAGGTCGGCGTCGCCGGCATGAGGTAGGTGCCGAGCGGCAGCTTGTTGACCAGCGTCACGGTACCGTTTTCGGGCGCGCGGATCACCGTGTTGTCGATATCGATTTCGGCGAGATCGAGTTGCGCTTGCGCCTGCTCCACCATCGGATGCTGGTTGGTCGGCATGTCGGGATTGCCACCCAGCCCCGCCAATGCCGCCGCGACCTGCTCCTGGGCGCTCGACACTTGCGATTTCGCGACGTCGAAGGCGTGGCGCGCCTGATCGAATTGCGCCTGGCTGACGGTATGCGTCGCGAGCAGCCCCGCTTGGCGGTTATATTCGCGCTGCGTGTAATTCAGCGTGTCTTGCGCCGTTTGCAGCTCCGATTGGCGCTCGCGGTACGTGGCCCGCATGGTGTCGACCTGGAGACGCGCCGACTCCAGCGCCGCCTTAGCCCGGTCGCGCGTCGCGAGATACGTCGAATCGTCGATGCGGAAGAGAACCTGGCCCTGCTTCACATATTGATTGTCGTGGACGTCGACCTCGACCACGTGGCCCGCGACGCTGGGCGCGACGTTGAGCACGTCGGCCTGGCCGTAGGCGTCATCCGTCGATACATAGCGACCCGAGGCCAGGTACCACCAGCCGCCGCCGATCACCACGACGAGCGGCAGGACGAACATCAGGAGAAGGCGCGGCCAGCGCCGGCGCGCCCGTGCCGTCTCGTCTGGAACCGCGCCGGGACGGGGGCGGCTCGGCGCCGGATTGTGGCCGGGACCGGGCGCGGGACGCAGTGTTTCCGAGGATGAGCTCATGATCCGGAATCCGCCAATTAGGCCGCGCGCGAGCCGCGCTCGGTCAGGTTACCGCGAATGCGCACCAACAAATCCAGCAGGTCGTCGCGTTCGCGCGCCGAAAGACCGTGGAACGCCTCGTCGAGCAACTCCTCGGCCATGGTTTCGAACTGCGCCATCATCGGCCGCGCACGATCGGTGATATGGAGACGATGCATGCGCCTGTCAGCCTGATCCGGCCGGCGCTCGACCCAACCCGCTTCCTCCATCCGGTCGATCAGCCGTCCGACCGTAATCGGCTCGAGATCGAGCGCCTCGGCCAATGCCGCCTGGTTGACGCCTTCCTGCACGCGCAACACCGCCAGTACCTGCCACTGCGCCCGCGTCAGCCGCGTGGTCCGAGCCCGTGCGTCGAAACGCTTGCGCATCAGCCGCGCGATGTCATGCAGCAGAAAGCC
This sequence comes from Alphaproteobacteria bacterium, assembly GCA_030039775.1. Lineage (GTDB taxonomy): Bacteria > Pseudomonadota > Alphaproteobacteria > ATCC43930 > CGMCC-115725 > JAATGI01. Next base: position 2,125 of record JASHUX010000081.1, read on the forward strand.
GAAGCGTCGCTCATAGGGGTTTTGATCCATGCCGCTGTTATAATAAGCATGCTTATCATCAGCATGGCTATTTTCGCGGCGCTGCTATGCGGGAATCGGGATTATTCCCCGCCCCGTTCCGGCATGACGTCTGTTCCCGCGCGCGCCGCGGATATCAATCAACGTCGAAGCCGCCGCAGTTGCTCGGCCACGATATAAAGCAGCGGCACCAGGAAAACCCCGAACAGGGCTGCGAAGATCATGCCGCCGAACACCGGCGTGCCGACGGCGTGCCGCGTGATCTCACCGGCGCCCTGCGCCACGACGAGCGGCAGCAAGCCGAGAATGAAAGCGAAGCTGGTCATGATGACGGGCCGGAACCGCAACCGCGCGCCTTCGATCGCGGCGTCGCGCGCGTTCTTGCCGAGCGCGCGTTGCTCCATCGCGAAGGCGATGATCAGGATCGCGTTCTTCGCGGCGAGCGCGATCAGCACGACGAGACCGATCTGCGCATAAACGTCGAAGCTCAGTCCCGCCACAGCGATGGCGACGATCGCGCCCAAGAGCGCGACGCTGACCGAGAGCAGCGCGGGCACCGGAATGTTCCAGCTCTCATAAAGCGCGACCAGGAACAGATACGCGAACAGGATCGAGAGACCGAGCAACACGGTCGTGCCGCCGCTCGCCGCCTTTTCCTGCAACGCCGTGCCGGTCCATTCGTAACTGTAGCCGGCGGGCAGCGTCGACGCGGAGATGCGTTCCATGGCCGCGATCGCCTGCCCGGAACTGAAGCCCGGCTTCGCCGCGCCGTTGACGATGGCGGCGGGATAGCCGTTGTAGCGCACCACGGCTTGCGGCCCCTGCACTAGCCGGATCGAGGCCAGCGCGCGCATCGGTACCATCGTGCCGGCGGCGTTGCGGACATAGATGCGGTTGATGTCGTTGGCTTTATCGCGGAACGGGGTTTCGGCCTGGACGTTGACCTGCCAGGTACGGCCGAACACGTTGAAATCGTTGACGTAGTAACCGCCCAGCGTCGCCTGCAGCGCGCTGAAAATGTCGCTGATCTTGACGCCCAAGACTTGCGCCTTGTCGCGGTCGATATCGAGATAGATTTGCGGCGTGTCGGCGGCGTAGGTGCTGAACACGGCCGCAAGTTCGGGCTGCTGGTTGGCGGAGACGAGGAGGCCGCGCAGCACCGCCGCGAGATCGTTCGGCGACTGGCCCTGCAACGCCTCGAGCACGTACTGGAAGCCGCCGGTATTACCGAGACCGAGGATCGGCGGGAGATTGAACGGGAACGCGATGGCGCCGGGAAGCGCGCCCATTCGCGGCCGCAATTGCGCGATGATGGCGCCGGCGCTCTGCCGCGGGTCGGTACGGTCTTCATAAGGCTTGAGTCGGATGACGAAGAACGCCTGGTTCGACGACGCGAGATAATCGATGAAGTTCAGCCCGACAACCGACAACACGCCCTCGACGCCGGGCACGGCACGGACGATGCCTTCGACCTGCTTCACCACCGCCTCGGTGCGGTTGAGCGACGCGCCTTCGGGCAGGCGCAGGGTCGCGAAGACCGCGCCCTGATCCTCTTCGGGGAGGAAACTTTGCGGAATACGGGTGAACAGGCCGCCGGACAACACCAGGACGCCGGCGACGACGAGCACGCCGATGATGGCGATGCGCGCCAGGCGGCTCACGACGGCGACGTAACCGTCGCGCACGCTGTCGATGGCGCCGAGCACGTATCGCATCGGCCCGCGGCTGCGCCCGCCGCGTTTCAGTAATACGCCGCACAAGGCCGGACTCAGCGTCAAAGCATTCACCGCCGAAATAATCATCGAGACCGAAACCGCGACGGCGAACTGGCGGAACAATTGGCCGCTGATGCCCGGGATGAAGGCGACCGGCACGAACACGGACAGCAGCACCAATGTTATGGCGATGACGGGTCCTGTGATTTCGCGCATCGCCTTCTTGGTCGCGTCCTTGATCGAGAGGTCCGGTTCCTCCTCGATCACGCGCTCGACGTTCTCGACCACGACGATGGCGTCGTCGACCACGATGCCGATCGCCAGCACCAGCGCCAGCAACGACACGGTATTCGCGGTATAGCCGGCAGCCAGCAGCACCGCGAAGGTGCCGACGATCGACACCGGCACCGCCACCAGCGGGATGACGGTGGTGCGAATCTTGCCGAGAAACAGGAACACGACAATCGCGACCAGGATGATCGCCTCGGCCAGCGCGCGGATCACCTCGGTGATAGTCGAGGTGACGAACACGGTGGTGTCGAAGAAAACCGCGTAGGCGAGGTCGTTCGGGAAGCGCGTGGCGAGCTGCGCCATGGTTTCGCGTACACGCTTCGCCACGTCGACCGCGTTGGAGCCGGGCGTCTGATAGATGCCCATCGCCGCCGCCGGCGCACCGTTGAAGCGGCTATACCGGTCCTGGGTCTGGGCGCCCATCTCGACGCGCGCCACGTCCTTGATCCGCACGATCGAGCCGTCGGGATTGGCGCGGATGACGATGTCCTCGAACTCCTTCGGGCTGGTCAGCCGCCCCTTTGTCTTGACGGTGAGCTGGACGCGCTGTTGCTGCTCCAAGGGCGCCGCGCCGATGCGGCCGAGCGCCGCCTGCACGTTCTGGCTTTGAATCGCGGTGATGACGTCGTTGGGCGAAAGATTGAATTCGGTCAGCTTGTCGGGGTCGAGCCAAACGCGCATCGAGTAGTTGAGCGGGCCGAAGAGCAGCACTTGGCCCACGCCGTTGATGCGCGACAGCGCGTCGATGATATTGATAACCGCGTAATTGCTGAGATAGATCGCGTCATACGTGCCCTTCGGCGAATAGAGATTGATGACCTGTAGCAGCGCCGCCGATTTCTTGCGGATGACGAGACCGGTGCGCGACACTTCCTGCGGCAACTGCGGCGTCGCGAGCGATGCCCGGTTCTGCACGTTGACGGTATTGATGTCGGG
>JASHUX010000002.1 GCA_030039775.1 Alphaproteobacteria bacterium
GCCGATCGAGGACCAACCGCGCGCCGTCGCGATCCTGCACATCGGCGGGATGAACCACGACGTTCAGGAGAAGGCCGAGCGTGTCGACGAGAATGTGCCGCTTGCGGCCGGTAACCTTCTTGCCCGCATCAAAGCCCTGCGAGTCGAGCGCGGCGCCATGACCTCGTCGAAGGCGGACTTCATGCCGTAGAGATTGAGCTGCCCCATCAGTTCGAAGAGTTGGGTACGTTCCATCACGGGGTACTCCGCAAGCTGTCATAGCGGGTACAATCGGCGATCGGCGCGTGACGCAACGTCAGCGCGGCCGGTGTCAGAATGGCGGCCGCCGGGCCAGGATCGCGGTGGCGGGCGAGAATGTTGAGAACGACATCGGCGGAGTGGACGCCATGGCTCAAGGCCTCGGCACAGGCCCCTTCGACAGCCGGCAGACCATCGCTGAGCACCGCAGTCAAAATATCGACCATCTGTCGATTGCCGTCGTCAGCGCTGGCAAGCTTGCGCCGCACCCGCTCCACACCGCCGGCGACAGAACCCGAGCCGGCCAGACTTCCACCAAAGGCGGCCTGACCCTTGGCCACCTCAAATTCAACCCCGATTTACACCACCTTGACGGACGTGACCAGCACAGCCGCCACACCGAATTTTGCAAGCCTCGACATAAACCCCTCCTCGTTCTGGGCGCGGCGCGATTATAGAGTGCTTGAAAACTTATGGTTAATTTCACCACGATTTATTTGGTTAACATTTTGGTGAGTAACACGTTTCACAATGCCCGCAAGTCGATCCGCGCGAGTTACCTCTTTCGGGGTACACAGCGGCAAAAAAAGCGGCGCCATAAGGCGCCGCTCAGGCATCATTCGATGCGCCCGAACTCAGTGGCGCCAATGACCGCCGCCATGACCGCCGCCGTAGCCCCGCGAGCCGCCGCCGTGGCCCCAACCGCCGCGGCCATACCAGCCACCGCCATAGCCGCCCCAGCCCCAGCCAGCGCCATAATAAGGGTATCCGTACCAACCGTAGTTGCAGTAGTACGGGTCGTAGTAACCGCACGCATATGGATAACCGTATCCGTATCCGTAGTAAGGCGAGACATACACTTGTGCGTTCGCCGGCTGCACCGGCGCTGTGGTGATCGCAAGCGGCACTGCCACCAGCGCGCCCACCGCGAGAATTTTGCCGAGCCGCGTCATTGGAAATCTCCTGTCACCAGTTCCTCTATGAAGTCATATAAGTCGTGGCGGCGGCCGCCGTGCCCGGTTATTTTTTTATTTAGGTTTTGTCCAACAAATCGTCGTCGGAGAGCCGCCATTCGGCCACGATGCAAGGCCGGAACCAGCCCGACCCGAAATAGGAACGCGGAAGAAAAGCGGCGACGCCGAAGGCGCCGCCGCTCTCATTTCGTGCAGGCGATTGGGCCTGCGCTAGGCGTTACCAATGGTGCCAGTGGTGATGCCAGCCGCCGCCGATATAAACGCCTGCAGGCGGGCCGTAATAGCCGCACGCGTACGGGTCGCAGCCATAGGCCGGTCCGCCGCCGATGTAGACGCCAAACGCCTGGGCCGGTTGGGCCGGGATCGCGGTCGCCGCCAACGGCAACGCGAACAGCGCGCCGATCGCGAGAATCTTTCCGAGCCGTTTCATGATCGATCTCCTTTCATCGTTAGCTCAAAGGAGAGATACAGTTGGCGCGGCCTGTTCGTGCCGATGATGACGTAAGTTTTAGATTGGGAATTTTCGTGGCGCGGGAACGATTGACCGCATGCCGAGCGGATTGCAACAGTTTGTGGCGGCGTCACTCGCGCGCGAAGCGCACCGCTTCTTCCGCCGCCACGAACAGCGCGCGCATCTTATCGAGCGCTTCCTGATATTCGGCGGCAGGGCTTGAATCGGCGACCACGCCGCCGCCCGCCTGGGCGATCATCACGCCGTCCTTGACGATTGCCGTGCGCAGCACGAGGCACGTGTCCATGCTGCCGTCGCCGGCGAAATAGCCGATGGCGCCGCCATAGATGTTGCGGCGCTCGACCTCGAGCTCGTCGATAATCTCCATCGCGCGCACCTTTGGCGCGCCCGAGAGCGTGCCGGCGGGGAAGCCCGCGACCAGCGCGCCGAGCGCGTCGTATTTGGCGTCGAGCACACCTTCAACATTCGAGCAGATATGCATCACGTGCGAATAACGCTCGATGACGAAGCTCTCCGTTACTTTGACGGTGCCAACGCGCGACACGCGGCCGACATCGTTGCGCGCCAAATCGATCAGCATCAAATGCTCGGCGCGTTCCTTCGGGTCGGCGAGGAGTTCCTCCTCGAGCTGCTTGTCCTCGACCGCGTTGACGCCGCGCCGCCGCGTGCCGGCGAGCGGCCGGATCGTCACCTTGCCGTCCCGCACGCGCACCAGGATTTCCGGGCTCGATCCGACGATGCTGAAATCGCCGTAGTCGAGATAGAACAAGAAAGGCGACGGATTGAGACGCCTCAATGCGCGATAAAGCGAAAAGGGCGGCAGCTTGAATGGAATCCGCATCCGCATCGACGGCAGAACCTGAAACGCCTCGCCGGCGCGGATATATTCCTTCGCGGTATCGACCATCGCCATGTATTCGGCCCGCGACATATTGCCTTGCGGCGGCGGCAGCTCGCGCACGGTTTCCGCATTCTCGCGGCGATGCGGCAGGCTGCGCTCGAAATCGGCCAGGACGTCGGCGAGCCGTTCCTGCGCCTGCTGATAGGCGACGCGTGCCGACGTATCCGCGCTCGGCCATGCCGTCGTGACCAGCGTCACGCAATCGGCAATGTTGTCGAAGATCGCGGTAACCGACGGCCGCACGAACAGCCCGTCGGGGACGTTCAACATGTCCGGGTTCTTGTCCGGCAGACGCTCCATCAGCGTCACCATGTTGTAGCTCATATAGCCGAAAAGGCCTGACGCCATCGGCGGCAACGGGGCCGGCGTCGCCACTCTGCATTCGTCGACCAAGCGCCGCAGCGACACAAGGGTGCCGCAATCTTCGGGCTCGAATGCGTCGGCGTCGGCGCGAGCACGGCGGTTGATCTCGGCGCAGTCGCCGAAACAGCGCCAGATCAGGTCCGGTTTCAGGCCGATGAAGGAATAGCGCCCATGCGTCGCGCCGCCTTCGACGGATTCGAATAGGAAGCTGTTGGGCCGTCCGTCTGCCAGTTTCAGCATGGCCGACACCGGCGTCTCCAGGTCGGACACGAACGAGGTCCATACCAGCACCGGCTTCTGGGCTGCGTACTCGCGCTCGAAGAGCTCGAAGGTCGGCGTCAGTTGCATGGCGTCAGCCGATCGTCACATCAATTGTTTGACCGCGTCCGCGTTGATGTCGACCGGGAAGCGCTGACGCAGCGACTGCTCGTACTCGTCGAGCAAATCGGCCTTTGTCGCGGTTTCGATCTCGCGCGCGATCGCGGCCTTTTGCGACGCGGCTTGCGCCGGATCGGGCGGCAGGATCTGGTTGACCGTGGCGACCACGACGCCCTTGTCGCCGGCGCCGCCGGTGACCGCCTGGCCCGTTTTGGCGCTAAACAGCTTGGAGACCACGACGGACGGCAGCTCCGCCCGGTTGTTGCTGTAACGCGACAGCGGGCCGGCGGTGAACGTCTTGAGTCCGTGCAGCGTGGCCAAATCGTCCAGCTTCTCGCCCTTGTTAACTGCGGTCGCGTAGTCGTCGCCGAGCTTGGCGAGGCGCGTCGCGCGTTCTTGCGCCTGCCAGGCGGCGACCACCTTGTCGTGGACTTGCGCCAGCGGCTGCGGCGCTGCTTGCGCCACGTTATCGACCTTGACCATGTAGCTGCCCTGATTGGGCAGTTCCTTGAGATCGCTCGGCTGCGTGATCGAGGTCGCGAACGCGGTCTTGACGATGTCGGACGAAGGCAGCGCGACAGTCTTGCCCGCGGCGTCATGACCCTCGGCGTCGACATTGTCGACCTTCACCGTCTTGAGGCTGAACTTGGCGACGATTTCGTTGAAGGTCGCGCCGCCCGCAAGCGCGTCGTCGACGGCGTTGGCCATTTTCACCACTTGGTCGATCGCCCGGTTCTGCGCGAGCTCGGTCGCCAGTTTCGCCTTGACGCTGTCGAATGGCGCGACATTTTCCGGCGTGACCGAGATCAGCTTGAGGATGTGCCAGCCGAACGAGTCCTTGATTGGCTGGCTGACGCCGCCGGGCTTAAGGTCGAAGGCGGCCTTGGCGAGATCGCCCGGCAGATCGTCCCGGCTCAGGGCGCCGAGATCGACCGCGTCGCTGCTTTCGCCGGCGACGGTCTTGGCGACCGCGGCGAAATCCTTGCCCTGCGCCAGTGCCGCCTGCACCGCTTTCACCTTGGCTTCGTCGGGCACCAGGATTTGCTGCAGCGCGCGCTTTTCCGGTTGGACGAACTGGTCCTGGCGCTTGTCATACTCTGCCTTCAGCTCCGCGTCGGTGAACTTGATGCCCGCCGCGTACTGCGCCGGGTCGAGCAGCGCTACCGTGAAGCTGCGCCGCTCCGGCACCATGAAACTGTCTTTGTGTTCGTCGTAGTATTTTTGCAGTGTCACGGCGTCCGGTGTCGGCAGCGCACCGATAGCACTCGGCGGCACCAGGACAGCGGTCGCAACCCGGCGCTCGCCCCGGCTTTGCCACAGCGTATTGACCAGTTCCGGCGGCGCCGCGGCGCCGTCGGTCACCGTCGCCATAATGCGGTTGCGTACCAAATCGCCGCGCAGCATCGCCTCGTATTGCTGATCCGTCATCTGGTTCTGCTGCAGCAGGGCCAGATAGATATTGCGGTCGAACTGGCCGGTGCTTCCGCGGAACGATGGATTGTCGGTGATCGCCTGGCGCACGGTGTTATCGGTGATGGCGAGGCCGAGCCGTTGCGCCTCAAGATCGAGGAGATGCTGGTCGATCACCTCGTTGAGCGTCGTGTCGACCAAACCCAATTCCCTGATTTGATCTTCGCTCAGGCTGGTATTCATTGCTTGGCGAAAGCGCTCGACTTGGCGCTGTAAAGCAACGCGCACCTCCGACGCATCGATCTTTTGATCGCCCACGCTCGCGATGCTGGTGTCGGCGCCGCGGCCGCGGAAAATATCGCCGATGCCCCATAGGGCGAAGGTGAGGATCAGCAGGCCGAAAAGAATCTGGACGACGATACCGGAGGCGCGGGAACGGATGGCTTGCAGCATGGCGGCGGATATTATTAGAGACTCTGAGGGAAGCCAAGGCAGGGGCAATCGATGGTGCTGTCCTAAGTAGGGCGATGTTCCCCCACTTGACGAATAGGTAAATTCATGCGATATTCCCCATCAGTTCGATGGGGAGGCCCAAATGGCCCGTGCGAAGCAAGCGAAGCAAATCCACCAACTGACGCTTCCACAATTTGAAA
>JASHUX010000082.1 GCA_030039775.1 Alphaproteobacteria bacterium
TCATCCGATAAATTATGCATGTGCTTCAGGATGAAGAGACCGGCCACCAGCCGCGTCGGCAATCCGGGCTGGCCCGGCCCCGGCCGACATACCGAGGCAAACCGGCCATCAAGAAAGTCCCAGTCAATCTCGCGCGCCAGCCGCGCCAGCGGGTGCCCCAGGTCGATGATCTGGTCCAACGCCGGACGCAGCAGGTCGCCGCACGGGGCTCCGCACGGGGCTCCGGCCTCACTTTGGCGCCACGCGGTCGAGCCAGGCGGCAAGGTGGTCGATAACGTAGTGAACATATGGCTGGTCCGAGCCGGCGCGCGCCCAATCGAGCGGATTCTTTACCCAAGCCGTCGTCATTCCCATCGCCGCGGCCGGTGCCAAATTTCGGGCCATATCCTCCACGAAAAGTGCCGTTTCAGGACCGAATCCGTACCGTTTTGTGAGCGATTTATACGCGTTGGGATGGGGCTTCGGCAGGTAGGCGCAGGCCGCGATGTCATGGACCGCCTCGATATGGCCGGTAAGGCCGATCCGTTCCATCACCCGCTCGGCATGGCGCGCGGTCGAATTGGTGAAAACCAGCTTGCGCCCCGGCAACCGGTTGATTGCCGCCGCCAACGCCGGATCGGCCGGAATCCCGCTCAAGTCGATCTCGTGGACATAATCGAGGAAACGGTCCGGGTGGACACCGTGATCGACCATCAGGCCGCGCAACGTCGTGCCGTGGCGGGTGAAAAAGTCCCTGCGCACGCGGTGCGCTTCGTCATAGTTGACGTCGAGCTCGGCCATGATGAAGACCGCCATCCGCTCCTCGACCTGGCCGAACAGATTACAGGCAAGCGGATAGAGCGTGTTGTCGAGATCGAAAATCCAGGTTTCAATTTCGCCGAGCGGCCGGCCGCCGCCGCCGACCGGTACATTCATGGTGACAGACATGATCCTTCTTTGGCGAATTGCCGACGTGCGCGCAAACGGAATCTCGCGGCCCCATATAATGGCACGATGACGATCATCTCCCGCACAACCCCGACGCCATACGAACGCCGCCAAATCGACGAGATCCGAGCGTGGCGCAACGAGCCGCCCGGCTTGGTAGAACGCGCCACCGGCGCTGCTTTGTCGCCAGTCGCCAGGTTGGTCTCGAACTTAGTGCCGGTACCGGCGATCGAAGCGCTATTGTGGGCTTCCGATTGGATGGCAGAAAAAACCATTCGCGGGACGGCGCCTGCTGCCGACGGCGTCGATCTCGAAGAACTCGATGCCGACGTACGCGCCATCCGCAATTGGGCAATCGCCTACGCCGGGGGCGAGGGCGCAGTTGCCGGCGCCGTCGGCTTGATGTCGTTGCCGGTCGACCTGCCTGCCATCATCACGCTGTCACTGCGCACTATCCGGCGCGTCGGCGCGACTTACGGTTATGCCGGCACCGGCGATACGGAGCGCCAATTCGTCTACGCCGTGTTGTCGATCGTCAGCGCCAATTCCACACAGCAAAAGCACGCGGCACTCGTCACATTGCATGGGATGGAAACCCGGATGCTGGCCCACAACTGGGCGACGCTCGCCGAGCGAGCAGCGCGACGTGGTGTGAGCGTCGAGACCATGTTGCTGTTCGCGCGCGACATAGCGGAACAGCTCGGCCTCAACCTCACCAAGCGAAAGGCGCTGGCCGCAGTGCCGGTCGTCGGCGCAGCGATCGGCGCCACGGTCAATGCCTGGTATATGCACGACATCGGCGCAGCCGCCCAACGCACCTATCAAGAGCGCTGGCTCCGGGATCGCGGTCTGCTACAAGAGTGAAATTTGTTCATGGCGTTGATACACATGACGCGAGAGTAATTTTTTCGTGATCCGCTTTTCAAAAAAGTAACATGATTTCAAAGGGCTGCGACATTCAACCGCGATCAAACTTGCATGTCTGCCCAGCGCCTGCGGGTAGTTCGCATCTGCACAAATCTTCCTATTTGAACCTTCGTACTGTTGGGCTGAAGCAGTCTCATTTGAGCTTCGGCGTTCGTTCCGGAGGTTTAGCATGTCAATTCGTACAATCGCCGTTGCGGCGGGCCTTGCTGCAGCAATGGGCGTCACGGCGCTGTTCGGTTCGTTCGCAGCGTCCGAGACTGCGGCCGCAGCCGGCGCCGGCAATTTCGCCGCCGAGCACACGATGCCGAACTACGTGCTGCGGTGGGAAAATCCTTTGCTGCCCGTGCAGCCAGTGGCGCCCATTCTGGGCCAGTAACAAGATCGGCGGTGCGCAGCGGGCCGGCGCAGTTTGCCGCGACCGACCATTTCTCAACCCCTCCTGCAAATCGGGCGCTATAAGCTTTCTCCTTCTGAATGGAGAGGCGCATGCCCGTTATTGACGTGCACACCCACATGCTGGGCCGCGGTTGGTTCGAAATGCTGCGCAAGCATGGCGGGCCGCATTACGAAATCCGCCCGTCGATGGACGTACCCGAAGCGGTCTATTGCGATGGAGCGCCGTTTCTGACGCCGCAGCCGGCGCATTTCGACTACGCGCTGCGGATCAAGGACATGACCGCCGCCAAGGTCGATATTGCGATCGTCTCGTTGACCGCGCCGTCCTGCTATTGGGGCGGTCGCGACGTTAGCCTCGAAGCGGCAAGTCTCGTCAATGATGAGATGGCTGAGGCACAACACACGTACCCCGACCGAATCCGCTGGTTTGCAACGCTGCCATGGGAATATCCGGAGGTCGCGGTCGACGAACTGGCGCGGGCCTGCGACCGCGGCGCCGTCGGCGTGATGGTCATGGCTAACATCAACGGTCGCTCGCTCACCGAGCCTCACTTCGCGCCGATCTGGAAAGCGATCGACGATCGTAGCTTGCCCGTGCTGATTCATCCGACTTCGCCGCCGGGCACCGCGGCGCTGGATATTTCCGATTACGGTTTGGTCGCGACCGTCGGTTTCATGATCGACACGACGCTGGCGATCGCGCGCATGATCCTCGACGGTTTTTTCGACCGCTATCCCAACCTGAAGCTGATCGCCTCGCACGCCGGCGCGACGCTGCCCTACATTGCCGGCCGGTTGGATTTCTGCTGGCAGAAAATGAAAGCGGCGCGACAGCATATCGCTCGGCCGCCCAGCGAATATCTGCGCCACATTTATTACGATGCGGTCTGCTACCGCAGCGAAGCGCTTGCATTGGCAATCGAGATCGGCGGACCCGACCACGTCCTTTACGGTTCCGACTACCCGCACAATATAGGAGACATGGCCGGTTGCCTCGCCCGCGTCGATGCCCTGCCGTCCGCGCAGCGCGAGGCGCTACGCGGCGGCAATGCTCAGCGAATTTTCAAGATCTAATGACAATGGACGATCTTGCTCTCCTCGGCGATTTAGTTTCGCGGGCCAAAGCGGCCGGCGCGGATCAAGCCGACGCGTTGCTTTCAGAAGGCGCGTCGCTCAGTCACGCGCAGCGGCTAGGCAAAACAGAGAAACTCGAACGGTCCGAGCATTTCGATCTCGGTCTTCGGGTATTGATCGGCAAGCGCCAAGCAATCGTCTCCGCCAATGAACGCGACCCGCGGGGCTTTCCTGACTTGGTTTCGCGTGCGATCGACATGGCCAAAGCGGTGCCCGAAGACCCGTATGTCGGGCTCGCGGCACCCGACGAGCTGGCGCGGAACTGGCCTAACCTCGATTTGGTCGACCCCGTCGAACCGACGCCCCAAACGTTGATCGAGCATGCCAAAGCCGCCGAAGACGCCGCACGCTCCGTGCCGGGCGTCACCAATTCCGACGGCGCGTCCGCTAGTTGGGGGAACGGTCATATCGCCATGGTTGCGTCGAATGGGTTCTCGGCGGGCTACGAAGGCTCGAGTCATTTCATTGGTGTTTCCGTGATCGCGGGTGATGGCGGTGGCATGGAGACGGACAGCGATTACTCGTCGGCCATTCATGCCGCGGACCTAGCTGATCCGGCTGCGATCGGCCGTAGCGCCGGCGAACGCGCGGTAAAGCGCCTTCACGCGCGCAAAGTCGAAACCGGAAAATATTCGGTGCTTTATGATCGGCGGGTCGCTGGCGGGTTGCTGCGACATCTCATCGGTGCGATCTCCGGTCCATCCATTGCCCGTGGCACCAGTTTTCTCAAAGACAAGTTGGGCGAGCGAATCTTCGCGTCCGGAATCAAAATCATCGACGATCCGCACATCCGGCGCGGTCACCGTTCCAAGCCGTTCGACGGCGAAGGAGTCGCCAACCAGCGACGCGAAATTGTTGCGGACGGCGTGCTACAAACATGGCTGCTGGATTTGGGGTCCGCACGACAACTGGGACTTAAGAGTACCGGCCACGCCACGCGCGGCACCTCGGGGCCTCCAGGTCCGTCCCCATCGAATTTCTGGCTCGAACGCGGCGATATGAGCCGTGACGCAATGATCAGCGATATCAAACAAGGACTTTACGTTACCGAGCTCATGGGCATGGGTGTGAACGGCGTCACCGGCGATTACAGTCGCGGCGCCTCGGGTTTCTGGATCGAGAACGGCGCTATCGC
>JASHUX010000083.1 GCA_030039775.1 Alphaproteobacteria bacterium
TCGAGGAAGGACTCGCCATAGCCGGCAACCACCCGCACGACGATTTGGTCCGACATCACGGTCGTGCCGCCGGTGACCCCCGAACGATCACCACCGGCTTCACGGATCACGGGCGCGGACTCGCCCGTGATTGCCGATTCATCGATCGAAGCGACGCCGTCGATCACTTCGCCGTCGCCGGGAATGACCTCGCCCGCAGCGACCACGACCCGATCGCCGGGTTGAAGCTTGACGGAACTGACTGCCTCTTTCGTCCCGTCGGCGCGCAAACGATAGGCGGGTGTTGACACACGGGTGCGGCGGAGGAACGCCGCCTGGGCGCGACCGCGCTCTTCGGCGAACGCCGTGGCAAAATTGGCGAATAGCACGGTGAGCCACAGCCAGACATCGAGCGCGATGAAGTAACCGAGAGAGAACGATCCCTCTCCGCCGCCGAGAGCGGCACGGATGATAAAGGCCAGCGTCAGCGCCGCCCCAACTTCGACCACGAACATCACCGGGTTCTGCCACTGGATGTCGGGCCGCAGCATCATGAAGGACTGTTTCAGCGAGCCCAGCGCAAGGTTCGCAGTAAACAGCTGACGCGGCCGGGCGGCGTCGGTGCGGAGAGGAAGCTCAACGGCGGTCATGGCATGACTCCAAGGGATCTTTGTGCCCGATAGGCGGTCATCCGCCGAATGGGATGGGCCCGAAATGCTCGGCCAATGGTCCGAGGGCGGCCACCGGCAAGAACAGCAGCGCGCCGATGATCACGATGGTGCCGAGCAGCAGAAATCCAAATGTTGCCGTGTCGTCGCGCATGGTTCCCAACGACACCGGCGCCATCTTCTTCCGGCCGAGGTAGAACGCCATCGCGATCGGGGCGATGATTGGCAGATAGCGTGAGAACAGCATCACGAGGCCGGCACCGATATCCAGCGGCACGGCTTCCGGCGACGGACTGGTGTTGTTGTTCAGGCCATAGGTCACGCCGAGGCCGTCGAAGGCCGATCCGTTATTCGCCGACGCCGACGAATATTGATAGACGATCTGCGAAAGTCCATGAGCGCCGGGATTGCTTTCGGCTTTGACGCCCCAGTCCGTCGCGGCGAAGAGCCCACTCGGGCCGAGAATCAGGATCGGATGCACGAGGAGAGCGACCATGGCGAGCTTCATCTCGCGGGCGCCCACCTTGCGGCCGAGATATTCCGGACTGCGCCCGACCATCTGGCCGGCCAGGAACACCCCGACGATCAGGAACAGCAGCAGGTTGATCATACCCACGCCCTTGCCGCCGAACACGCAGTTGAGCCACATGCCGACAAAGGGCGAGATGCTGGCGATCGGCGTAAGGCTGTCCATTTCTGCGTTGATCGCGCCGCATGTGACGTCAGTGGTGATGGCGGCGAACACGGCGCCGGCCGAGGTGCCGAAGCGCAGCTCCTTCCCTTCGAGATTGCCCAAATGCTGGTCGACGGGGAGCGCCGCTACGGCCGGGGCGGTGATGTCGTGCTTGCCGCCTGGACCGGAAGCGTCTCCGATTTGGTAATCGTGGGCCTGAGCCGTGCCGGTGAAGGCGGGATTCGGACTTAGGGCGTCCCAATAGACCGCCCACGCGATAAGTCCGACCATCATCGTCAGCATGACGGCGTAGATCACAACGGAATGCCGCACCCGACCCAACATTCGCCCGTACATCAGCACCAGCGTGAACGGGAAGATCATCATCGCGAACGTGGTGACGAAGTTTGAGACCGCGGTTGGGTTCTCCAGCGGGTGCGCCGAATTCATCCCGTAAAACCCGCCCCCGTTGGTCCCGAGCATCTTGATCGGAATGACCGCCGCGACCGGGCCGACGATGATATTTTGCGGCTTTGCCTGACCGTGATCGTCGGCGCCCATGGAGGCCGGTTCCAACGTCGTAACGGTCTGCTGCGTGTCGAAGGTCATCGGCATGCCTTCATGCATGAAGATGACGCCGACGATCAGGGCCGCGGGCAGATAGATGTAGACAGCGACCCGCCACATATCGACGAAGTAGTTGCCGATCAGCCTCTCGCCGCGGAACAGGCGGATGATTGCGGTCAGCGCGCAAAAACCGACCGACGCCGACAAGAACATATTCGGCAGAATGAAGAAAATCTGGCTGAAGTTTGAGAGGTGCTGGTCGCCGGAATAATGCTGCAAATTGGTGTTCGTCATGAACGAGATGACGGTATTGAAGATCGTCGACGGCGCCAGAATGCCGCGCCCGAGCGGATTGAGCGGCGCGATCGGCTGCAAGCAAAGAACAACGAAGCCGAAGATAAACAGCATCGCGTTGAAGATCAGCAGCGCAACCGTGTACTGCTTCCAGTCTTGTGGACCGCTATCCAAGCGGCGCTCGAACCAGCGCAGGAAACCGGGCACCTTGAGGCGCCCATCCATCACCGTCATGAAATAACGGCTCAACGGGATCGACAGGAGGATCGTCACCACAAGCAGCAGGATCGGCAGCGTCCACATAGCTCTCACCGCTTCATCAGATGATCATCGGCAATCAACGGCGCGGGTGCGGCCGTCAGAACCACTCCGGTCGAACAAGAGCAAAACCGAGATAGACGAACACGGCGCCGGCGATCACAGCGGTCACATAAATCATGGCAGGCTCCTTCAAATCCGCGCGCAGGCCTCGGCGAATGCCACGCAGAGCGCCATGCTGACCAAACCCAGCACGAACATCGCAGGCAACCAAATCGTTAGGTCCACCGCACACCTCACGTCTCAATTTGTCGCATCGCTATCGGCGCATCGCCGACAAGGTCGCGCGCAGGCTCGAAAGCTAGAGCCGAACCGCATAGAAATTCCATGCGTGCTCTGATCGGGTCCGATAAAAAACCTATGCGATTCGTAGGGCAGCCGTATAAAGCCCCAAAGGCAAAGGGCGCGCGCGAGTGGCTTCCGCGGGCCGTAAAAAAAGGGCCCGTCACCGGGGTTGGGCCGATGCCGGGCCTAGCTCATACCTTCGGGGTTCACCGACCCCGCCTATTTCGTGCACCGACTGCGGATAAAACTTCCATTCGGATTATTGGGAGGATTTATAGAATTTCTGGTCGGCGATATGCTTCGCGGGACGGGGAAATGACTTCGGGCGACTCTTGCCACTTAGCGCAAATGCGCGGAAAAGGGTCAGCGTGAGCAGCGACGCCATCACCATCCGCCGGCCGGACGATTGGCACGTGCATCTGCGCGACGGCGACATGCTGAAGGCAGTACTACCATACACGGCGCGGGTTTTCGGACGTGTCGTCGTCATGCCGAACCTGTCGCCGCCGGTTACCACGGTCGCGTCCGCTCTCGCCTATCGCGAACGCATCGTCGCCGCCCTGCCCACGGGTGTGAATTTCACGCCGCTGATGACGGCCTATCTCACGGAAGCGACGGCGCCCGACGAGATCGCGCGCGGCTTCGCCGACAAAGTTTGGGTCGCGGCCAAGCTCTACCCCGCCAACGCCACCACCAATTCCGCGCACGGCGTCACCGACATTCGCAAGATCGACGCGGTGCTGGCGCGCATGGCCGAGATCGGCATGCCGCTCTTGGTGCACGGCGAAGTCGCCGACCCCGCCGTCGACGTGTTCGACCGGGAGGCGGTTTTCCTGGAGCGCGTGCTGGCGCCGCTGATGGCGCGGCAGCCGGCGCTGCGGATTGTCTTGGAGCACGTCACCACGCGCGCGGCGGTCACGTTCGTCGAGGAGGCCGGGCCGAACCTCGCCGCCACGATCACGGCGCATCATCTCGTCATCAATCGCAACGCGCTGTTCCAGGACGGGCTCCGGCCGCATCTATATTGCCTGCCGGTGGCGAAGCGCGAAGCGGATCGGCTCGCCCTGCGCCGCGCCGCGACTTCGGGCGGCGCCAAGTTCTTCCTCGGCACGGATTCGGCACCGCATCCGGTCAAAGACAAGGAATGCGATTGCGGTTGCGCCGGCATTTTTTCGGCACCCAACGCGCTCGAGATCTACGCCCGCGTGTTCGACGAGGAAAACGCCCTCGACAAGCTCGAGGCTTTCGCTTCCGTGAACGGCCCCCATTTCTACCGCATGCCGGTCAATCGCGAGACCATCACCCTGACGCGCGGCGAGCATGCGGTGGCGCGCGACGTCGGCTCGGTGCGGCCGTTCCTGGCGGGCGAGACATTGAATTGGCGCCTCGCATGAGCGCGCGCATCGCGCTCCTCGACGCGCGCGGCGTGGTGGCGATCGGCGGGCCCGACCGCGCCGAATTCCTGCAGGGCTTGATCACCAACGATGTCGGAAAAATCACCGAAAAGAGCGCGATTTATGCCGCTTTGCTCACCGCGCAAGGCCGATTTCTACACGATTTCTTCCTCGTTTCGTCAGGCGATTCCTGGCTTCTCGACGGCGAGGCCGCGCGAATCCCCGACCTGATACGACGTTTGACGATCTACCGTCTGCGCTCCAAAGTGACGCTGACGCCGCGCCCCGATCTCGCGGTTTGCGCGGTCTTCGACGGCGAACCGCCGCTAAATCTCGGCATTTCTTTTGTCGACCCGCGCAACCCCGCGCTTGGCTTTCGCATGATTGTTCCCCGTGAAAACGCCGCCGCCTTGGTCGATGCTGACGCTGCGGATTACGACCGGCTGCGCCTCGCGCTCGGCGTGCCTGACGGCGCTCGCGATCTCGTGCCTGAAAAATCGTTGCCCATGGAGTCCGGGTTCGACACGCTGAACGGTATCGATTGGAACAAAGGTTGCTATATCGGCCAGGAATTGACCGCGCGGATGAAGTATCGCGCCCTGGCGAAGAAGCAACTCATGCCAGTGTCAGTGACCGGCCCGATGCCGCCGCCCGGCACCGCGATCATGGCGGGCGACGACGAGGTCGGCGAAATGCGTTCGGGTCGCGACGGAGTGGCGATCGCAATATTGCGGTTCGACGCGGTCGACAAACCGCTGCAGGCCGGCGATGCCGGTATCATGCCGTATACTAGGTTGCTGAGAAAAGTGGAGAATTAAGCGCACTACGGGGTGGTCCACGATCGCCGATAGCAATCGGCGTTTCCCCATACGGCAAGCTACTTCGCGGAAGCGACTTAGGGGCGCAACAAAATCTTAACAAGCGCACTCGTAACTCCTTCTAGTCGTCCGTGAAGATCGCTCAACTCATTGAATGAGATTCTGATTTTGGCGCGATTGAGTAGTCGCTTTTGCCGAAAGGGCCGGGTCCGAGGGCGGTTTTCTTGCGAATTGGGATTCCGGAATTTGGCGGATCGTGATTCTCTGGACCGGGATTTTCGGTGCGGAGGAGCGTCATGTCGCGACCCCGGGATGACCGTCAGCAGGACCTGCTGCGTCCGGCGTTGGACCAGATCATCGACCTGGGGCACCCGCTGGCGCGGCTGGCGCGCGAGATTGACTGGGACTTTCTTGATGGCCGGTTTGCCTCGGTATGTCGGCCGGGGCCGGGCCAGCCCGGATTGCCGACGCGGCTGGTGGCCGGTCTCTTCATCCTGAAGCACATGCATAATTTATCGGATGA
>JASHUX010000084.1 GCA_030039775.1 Alphaproteobacteria bacterium
GCGAATCGAGCCCGGTCTGTTGCGTGTGCAGCCATTTGACGCTGCCGTCGAGCGCCACGTCGAAAAACAGATCGAGCTGTCCACCCATCAGCGAATCGAAGGTCAGCCAGACGATCTCGGGCCGGGCGTCCTCGGCCGCGATAGACTGTCCGCCCGCGCGGATGCCGCCTTTGCCGTCGACCAGAACCAAGTCGTGACCCGCGAGCCCCGTGCCGACGCGGCCGGCCGAAGCCTCACTGGCGAAAATCCTCATGCCTCTCTCTCCTATTGCCGCGGCGACTATAGCGATCCGTTGGCGCAAGGGAATGCGCTTGGGCTAAGGTGGGGGTGGAGGAAAACGCAGACCCGCGCAAAGGAGCGGCGACTAATGATGAAATGGTTGGGCGGCCTCGCCGCGTTGCTATTGTTGGCGAGTCTGCCGGCGGCGGCGCAGACCCCGATGCGCGTCGGCGTTTTGAAACTATCCTCCTCGGCGCCGGTGTTCATCGCTTACGACAAAGGCTACTTCAAGGCGCAAGCGCTCGATGTCACGCTCAAATTCTTCGACGCGGCGCAGCCGGTCGCCGTTGCCGCGGCGGCGGGCGACATCGATATCGGCGTCACCGCCTTCACCGCCGGCCTGTTCAATGTCGCGGGCAAAGGCGCCGTCACGGTCGTGGCGGGTCAAAGCCGCGAGCAGCCCGGCTATCCGCTGATCGGCTATTTCGCCACCGCCAAGGCCTACGAGGCCGGTTTGCGGACGCCCGCCGACCTTGCCGGGAAAAGCATCGCCATCACCCAGGCCGGATCGAGCTTCCACTATTCGCTCGGCCTCCTCGCCGATAGGGACCATTTCACCCTGTCGAGCGTGCATCTCCTGCCGCTGCAATCGCTCTCCAATATCGCGTCCGCGCTGAAAGGCGGGCGCGTCGACGGCGCGCTGTTGCCGGTGACGACGGCGCTGCCGCTGATGGCGGTCGGCGACATCAAGCTCTTGGGCTGGGTCGGCGACGAGACGCCGTGGCAATTGGGTGCGGTGTTCGTGCCGCACGCCATGCTGGCGCATCGCGATGCGATCGCGAAATTCCTCGCAGCCTATCGTCAAGGCACGCGCGACTATCACGACGTCCTGCTCGCGTCGGTCAAGGACGGCCGCGCGCAAATCGACGACAAGACCAAGCCGCTGATCGACAGCATCGTGCGCTACACGCGCCTCAAGCCGGAGCAAGCCGTCGTCGGCCTATCCTATATCGACCGCGACGGCATGCTTGACGTCGCCGGCGTGGCGAAACAGCTCGCCTGGTTCCAGGCCAACGGCTTCGTCGACAAAGGCTTCGGCATCGACAAGGTGGTCGACGAAAGCTTCGGCTATGCGCACTAGCCTATGGAACTGATCGTCGATTCGGTCAGCCACGATTTCGGCGAGCTCGCCGTGCTGCGCGACGTATCGTTTCGGGTGGCGCCGGGCGAGATCCTGGCGTTGGTCGGGCCGTCGGGCTGCGGCAAGAGCACACTCTTGGCCATCATCGGCGGGCTGTTGCAGCCGGAGGCCGGATCGGTCGCGACCGCAGGCGCGCCGCCTAACGGCAGCTTCAATCCGCTGACCTTCGTGTTCCAGGATTTCGCGCTGCTGCCGTGGCGCTCGGTCGCCGACAATGTCGGATTCGTGCTGGAGCATGTGCGGCTGAGCGCCGCCGAACGTCGCGCCATCGTCGCCGATGCGTTGCGCCGCACCGGGCTTGCCGAGTTCGCGCCTTCCTATCCAAAGCAATTGTCGGGCGGCATGCGACAACGCGTCGGCATCGCCCGCGCCTTGGCGGCACGGCCCGAGATTCTGTTGATGGACGAGCCGTTTTCGGCACTCGACGCCCAGACGCGCGATCTCCTGATCGAGGATTTCATCGGCCTGATGGCGGGCAACCGTTTGGGCGCGGTCTATGTCACGCACAATCTCGAAGAAGCAGCGCGGCTCGCCGACCGGGTCGTGGTGTTGTCGCGGCGTCCGGCGAGGATTCGCGAGATCGTCACGCTCGACCGGCCGCGCGGCACGCGCGACGCGCTTTACGTCGCCGATCATCAGCGCAAACTGTGGTCGTTGATCCGCGACGAGGCGGTAGCGGCCGAGCGCGAGGTCGCGGATGTCTGAGCGCGCCGCCCCGTCCGGCACGGTGCGGTTCCGCGGCGGCGGTTTCGCGCCGCTGTCGAACCGCTACAGCGCATGGATCGCGTTCGCTGCGGTGCTGATCGTGTGGCAGGCGGTGTGTTCCGCCGGGTGGGTCAGCGCGCTGTTCCTGCCGAGTCCTCTGCGCATTGCGATAACGCTGTGGCGTCTCATCGTCAGCGGCGAGATCTGGCCCCATGTCTGGGCGTCGTTCATCCGCATCGCCGGCGGCTGGATCGTCGGCACCGCGATCGGGCTGATCGTCGGTCTGGCGATGGGCCTCTTCACCGTGTCGCGCGCGGTCGGCATGCCGATGGTGTCGGCGCTGTTTCCGATCCCGAAGATCGCGTTGTTGCCGCTATTGATCCTGTGGCTCGGCATCGGCGAGACCTCGAAGATCGCGACCATCGCGCTCGGCGTGTTCTTCCCGACGGTGATCGCGGTCTATAGCGGCGTCGATGCGGTGCCGCGCAACCTGATCCGCATGGCGCAAAGCTTCGAGGTGCCGGCCGCGGCCATCGTGTGGAAAGTGATCCTGCCCGGCGCGATGCCGTCGGTGCTCGCGGGTTTCCGCATTTCCGCGGCGACGGCGCTGCTGTTGGTGGTGTCCGCGGAAATGATCGGCGCCGAGACCGGTC
>JASHUX010000085.1 GCA_030039775.1 Alphaproteobacteria bacterium
ATCGCCATCCCGCGCCGACGAAGCGGTTACGCTTGAGGCACAGCCCGTCGTCGCCGCGCGCCGAAATTTGCGCCGACGATAGGCTAGTCAATCCCCCGATCGTGCGTTCAAGTTCCGCCGGTTCGTTGCGGAAATTGTTGCAGTCGAGGCACGTGGGGCGCACGGTCATCGCGTCAGCGATTCCCAATGCGAGGCGAAAACCAGCGCCGACAACGCCAACCCCAACACGACATTGACCGCGACTCCTGAAGTGAACGCGAGGAACGGTTTCCGTCCGGTGCCGGCAAGGCCGCGGAACCGGGTCGTCAATCCGATGCTGAGGAAGCAGAAAATGAATGCCCAGGTCCGCAGGTCCTTGATCGGCGCGACCAATGTCGGATTAACGCTCTTGTTGAAATCGCCGAGACTGTAACCGCTTGTCACCGCCGTCACGATCAGCGAAGCGACCACAAAGCCGATAACGAATTTCGGAAAGCGCCACCAGATCTGCGCGAGTTCGGGTTTGCCTTCGATGCCGGTGCGCTCCCAGCGCGTCGTCGCGACGAACGCCAAGATGAAGGCCCATATGCCGATCCAAATGTCGCGCCCGACAACCTTCATCAATGTGAAAGCCCAGATCGCCTGGTCCTGCGTACCGCCGAATTGGCCGTGCTCAGCGAACCCGCCGTAGGTTTGCGCGGCGGCGAAGCCGGCAGCGTCGGCAAACTCGGATGTGCCGATCCACGCGCCGCCCACGCCCGCCGTTAGGTGCAGCGCCGCGGCGGCGAAGGGCAGAACGAAGATCATCACGATCGCCCACACGATCACCAGCGTGATTGCGATCGGCGCGTCTTCTTTCTTCGCACCGACCGCACCCGCGATGGCGATCGAGGCCGAGACGCCGCACACGGCACCACCGGCGCCGAGCGTCGCGGCAAGGCGCCGGTCAAGCCCCAGCCTTACGCCGATCCAATAGATGACGAGGAAGGTGACGATAGAGACGATCGATGCCTGCACGATGGCGATCGGTCCGGCCCATATGATCAGTTCGATCGGAAGGGTCGCACCCAACAGGACGATACCGGTCTTGATGTAAAACTCGACGCGGAACCCCGCGTCGAGCGTGCGCGGCACGCCGATCAGATTCGAAATCGCCATGCCGAGGACCAACGCGACCAGTGGCGGTTCGAGATTGTACCTGTTGGCGATGTCCCATTGGCCGAAGGCGAAGATCGCCACCGACAGGACATACAGGAACAGGAAGGACGGAATGAAGTCGCGGGCTTTATGGCCGAGCGCGCTCAGCGCCACGGCGAAGATCGCGAGCCATGCCAGGAACTGCACGATGTAGCGGTCGTAGCTCGCCGCAAAATGGGCCCAGAGCTGATTGAGCGAGTGAAACTTCGGCGGCGTCACCGCAATCCACCTGATGCTCGTACCGCCGGCGAACAGCAGGTAGGCGACGACCACGATCCCAAGCCCGAGCCAAATGGCCCACCAATCCTCCTTCAGCCAAAGCTCGCGCCACCCTGAGGTCCGTTGCACCGAGAGATTGGGGGAATGAGCCGTCACGGGTATTCTCCACATTTGCAATGTGAAGAAACTTTAATCTCGCAAACCTAACTGTCAAACACAAATTAAAGTACGACTATAGAAATTATAGATTGTTTCGGCTTATACCGTCTTAGGTATCGCACCCGTCACTTGGCGCTTCGGCGGGGTTGCTTGCTGAAACGGCAATAGCTGAATTCGCCAGAGATTATCGTGTTGTTCGGTAGCGAGGCCGGTCGGCGGGAATTCTTCTTCGGGGCCGGGCCGATAATAGGTTCCGAAGAGGAGGTCACAGAGGGGAAAGAAACTCGCAAAATTTACATTGGCATGCTCGGGCAATCGCGAGTGGTGGATTCCGATGATATTGAGGCCCGACAAAGACCGCCGTCAGACGGCCGAGCGAAACCCGCAAATTGGCATGCGCGAAAAATTCGTAGGCCAAATATGCCGCCGTCAACGGAATCGGCAACGATAACACCCCGAAAAGCGGCGCGGCGATGACGGCGAAAACCGCGTCGCCGTAAATCGTCCCGGCCCATTGCTCACGCAAGTTCGTGCTGGCGTTGAGGTGCCGGTCGCTATGATGGGCGCGGTGAAAGCGCCAGAGCAGCGGCACCTGGTGCATGGCCCGATGCATCCAATATTTGATCACATCGGCGGCCAAGACGAAGAGGACGAAGCGAACCATCAAGCCGACTGTGCCGAGGTCGCGGCCCACGAAATTCGAAAGGCCAAAGTGCACTTCGCGGAAATTTGCCACGTAGCGATGCAGCTTTGCGATCTCGTAGTAGTACCCCGACAGGCAGAGATAGAGCAGCGAGAAAAGCGACAGATTGAACAGGAAGGCGCGAGGCGACTGCCGTTCGACGGGGCGCACGCGTTCGATAAGCGCGAAAATCGCCACGAACGCCACATAGCAAAAAAGGTTCAGCGCATGCGCGCGCAGAAATTCTCCAAACATCGCCCCGCCGCGATTCCCGGCCTTTTAAGGCCATTATTTCGCAAATAGTACGGGCTATTGTCAGGGTTTCGTGAAGCGAATCGTTAATAGCAACGTGGTTAACGGCGAGCGGCGCAAGGATATTGTATTCGTGCGCGCGAATACTTAGACGGTCGGACGTTCGTGGAAACCGACCGTGCCGTCGTCGTCGGCGCCCTGCAACGTGATGTCTTTGACGTCGGCAAGGGCGGGCCCCTGGCTGCATTGCTCCATCAGGAGATCGACCTGATGCGGCTCGCCGATGACGGTGATCTCGACGCTGCCGTCACGGCGGTTGCGCACCCAACCGTCCAGGCCAAGCTCCAACGCACGCTGCCGCACAAACGCGCGAAAACCGACCCGCTGAACGCGGCCGATGATGGTGACGAGAAATGCCGTTCGTGCCATTACGCAAATTCCAAAATGATCTGGTCGACACCGAGCGACTCACCCGGCTGGGCGCGAAGTGCCTTGACCTTGCCGTCGCGTTCGGCCCGCAACACGTTCATCATTTTCATCGCCTCGACCACCGCGAGCTCCTGGCCGGCATGGACCTGCTGACCTTCTGCGACTGCGAGCGAGACCAACAAGCCCGGCATCGGCGACAATAGCAGACGCGACAAATCGGGTTTCGGCTTTTCCGGCATGCGTGCAAGCAATTCCGCCACCCGCGGCGGCAGAACTTTAGCGTCAAGCGATGCGCCGCCGTGAGTCACTGTTATGCTCGGACCGTCGCGGTCGATTTGAAAAATCGCCGCTTCCCGGCCGATGGTCGCGCAAAGCAGCGGTTGACCCGGCTGCCAATCGGTTTCGACGGCCATCCCGGAGACGCGATAGCGCGCGCCGTCCACCGTCACCGAGACGGGATAGCGGTCGGTGCCGTGGCACACGACCCAGTCGGACGATGCGGCGCCTTCCCGACCGGCGACGACGAACTGAACGAATGCCGCAATCGCGATGATGCGCTCGAGCAATTTCTTGTCCGAGGCGGCATCGGTGAACCCGGTAGCGAATTCCTGCGCGATGAAGTCCGTCGAAAGCTTGCCTTCGGCAAAGCGCTTCTTTGCCAGTACCGACGCCAAGAAATCCACGTTGTGTCGGACGCCCCGGATGTAAAACCTGTCGAGTGCCGTCCGTATCCGCGCCGTCGCCTCCGCGCGCGTCGCGCCATGCGCCGCAAGTTTGGCAATCATCGGATCGTAATTAATGCCGATCTCGGCACCTTCATCGACGCCTGCGTCGACGCGGATCCCCTCGCCGGTCGGCTCGCGATAGCGCACCAGCCGCCCGATCGACGGCAGAAAATTGTGCCGCGGATCTTCCGCGTAAACCCGCGCTTCAATGGCGCTGCCGTTCAACTTGATATCTTTCTGTTTCAGCGTGAGCCGCTCGCCGGCGGCGATCCGGATCATCCATTCCACCAGGTCGAGGCCGGTCACCATTTCGGTCACCGGATGCTCGACCTGAAGCCGCGTGTTCATTTCGAGGAAATAGAAACTGCGCTTGCGGTCCACGACGAACTCGACCGTGCCGGCCGAGCGATATCCGACCGCTTTGGCGAGCGCGACGGCCTGCTTGCCCATGGCCGCGCGCGTCTTGGCATCGAGAAACGGGCTCGGCGCTTCCTCAATAACCTTCTGATGGCGGCGCTGAATCGAACATTCGCGCTCGCCAAGATAGAGAACGTTGCCGTGCGCATCGCCGAGCACTTGGATTTCGATATGGCGCGGCCCTTCGATGTATTTTTCCAGAAACACGCGGTCGTCGCCGAAGCTTGATCGCGCTTCCGCGGTCGCCGAACGAAATCCTTCACGCGTTTCCGCGTCGTTATGCGCGACGCGCATGCCCTTGCCGCCGCCGCCCGCCGAGGCTTTCAGCATCACCGGGTATCCCACTTTGCGCGCGATCGTTACGGCCGCCTCGGCGTCGGGGATGACGTCGAGATAGCCCGGCACGCTCGACACCCCGGCCGCCTCAGCCAGCTTTTTTGACTCGATCTTGTCGCCCATGGCAGCGATGGCGCGAGGGCCTGGTCCGATGAAGACGATGCCGGCCTTTTCCAGCGCCTCGGCAAACGCGCGGTTCTCCGAAAGGAAGCCGTAGCCCGGGTGCACGGCCTCGGCGCCGGTCTTACGGCACGCCGCGACGATGCGGTCGATGCGCAGATAGGAATCGCGCGACGGCGCGGGACCGATCGGCACCGCCTCATCGGCCATCCTCACATGCAGCGCGTTCTCATCCGCCTCGGAATAAACCGCGACTGTGGCGATGCCCATGCGCTTCGCCGTGCGCATCACGCGGCACGCGATCTCCCCGCGATTGGCGATCAGGATTTTCTTGAACATCACAGCGGAATGTTATCGTGCTTCTTCTTGGGGTTTTCGAGCTTCTTGTCGCGCAGCATCGCGAGCGAGCGGCAGACGCGCCGCCGCGTATTGCGCGGCGCGATCACGTCGTCGATGAAGCCGCGCGAACTCGCGACGAACGGGTTGGCGAACTTGGCGCGGTATTCCTCTGTGCGCGCTTCGATTTTGGCCGCGTCGCCGAGATCGGAGCGAAAGATAATCTCGACGGCGCCTTTCGGTCCCATCACCGCGATCTCGGCCGATGGCCAGGCGTAATTGACGTCGCCGCGAATATGCTTCGAGCTCATCACGTCATAGGCGCCGCCGTATGCCTTGCGCGTGATAACCGTGACCTTCGGCACGGTCGCCTCGGCGAATGCGAACAGCAGCTTGGCGCCATGCTTGATGATCGCGCCGTATTCTTGCGACGTTCCCGGCAAGAAGCCCGGCACGTCGACGAAGGTGACGATCGGAATATCGAAACAGTCGCAGAAGCGGACGAAGCGCGCCGCCTTGCGGGACGAATCGATGTCGAGACATCCTGCCAGCACCATCGGCTGGTTCGCGACTATGCCGACCGTGGCGCCGTCCATACGCGCGAAACCGACGATGATGTTGCGTGCGTAAGTCGGCGCGATCTCGAAGAAATCGTCTTCGTCGACGACCTTCGCGATCAGTTCATGCATGTCGTAGGGTTGGTTGGCGTTGGCCGGCACCAGCGTGTCGAGCGACGGCTCGGTACGATCGGCGGGGTCCGTGGTCGGCCTGACCGGCACGCGCGCGCGATTGCTCGAGGGTAAAAATCCGAGCAGCCGCCGCAATTGGAGCAAGGTCTCGACGTCGTTTTCGAACGCCAGATCGGCGACGCCCGACCTGCCGCTATGGGTTACCGCGCCGCCGAGTTCTTCATGCGTCACCGTTTCGTGAGTCACCGTCTTCACCACGTCGGGACCGGTGACGAACATGTAGGATGAATCCTTCACCATGAAGATGAAGTCGGTCATGGCCGGGGAATAGACCGCGCCGCCGGCGCATGGTCCCATGATCGCGGAGATTTGCGGTACGACGCCGGAGGCATTGACGTTGCGCTGGAATACATCAGCATAGCCGGCGAGCGAGGCGACGCCTTCTTGAATCCGGGCACCGCCCGAATCGTTGAGGCCCACGATCGGCGCGCCGACCAGCATCGCCTTATCCATGATCTTGCAGATCTTTTCGGCGTGCGCCTGGCTCAACGCGCCGCCGAATACGGTAAAGTCTTGGCTGAACGCGAAGACGAGGCGGCCGTTCACCGTGCCGTGTCCCGTGACGACGCCGTCGCCGGGGATTTTGTTTTCGTCGATGCCGAAATCGTGGCTGCGATGTTCGACGAACATGTCCCATTCCTCGAAGGAACCGGGATCGAACAGCACGTCGAACCGTTCGCGCGCCGTCAGCTTGCCTTTTGCATGCTGCTGGTCGATGCGCTTCTTGCCGCCGCCCAGCCGTGCGGCGGCGCGCTTCTCGTCGAGCTGGCGCAAAATATCCGGCATGGTCTGACGGTCTCCGATTCGATCCTGCCTCTCTTACTATGATTCGAGTAATTCGGCGAACCGGCCGGCGAGCCGCAGATCGTCGCGCAGCGACGCGCGGCGCTTGGTTTGTTCGGGGTCTTCGCCCCACTTCTCGATCTGGTAGCTCTCGTCCAGCTCTGCCGCCGCGAACGCCGCGTCGGCGTCGAGCCGACGCACCAGCAGCGCCAGGGCGATGACCAAAGAGCCGCTCGCCGCCGTGGCTAGCCGCAGCGCGGTCAAATGCATGTCGTCGTGCGACGCGACCGCGTGGCGCAACGCCGTAAGGCTGGCCGGCGGTTGCGCCAACGGCGTGATCCCCATGGTGACATGCAGCGGCGCATCGAACTCTTCTGCGAGCCAGTTCAACAGGGGCTGCCACACCATTTGCTGGCGCTTCACCAATTCGGGCGGATGCGCGGCCCGATAGCAGATCAGGTCGGTGCCGGCATAGGCCGCGGTTTCGGCGACGATCGCCTCGCGGCGCGCCGCGACGAGATCGATCGCCGTGCTGGCGAGCCGCGTCAGCGGCATCGCCATGATCGTGATGTCGGCGCCTTGCCCGGACCATTCTTCGGCGATGGCGGCGGCAAGCATCGGGCTCGGCACGACCAGCTCGGCTTTCGCCGGGGTCCGCAGCGGCTTGCCGTCGAGCGACACCCCGTGACCCCGCTCGCCGCGCACCGTCGCGGCTTCCTTGTAGAAGCGCTTCATCGCTCGTCGTCCGCGAAGCCGGCGAACGGATCGCGTTCGTCGCTTTG
>JASHUX010000003.1 GCA_030039775.1 Alphaproteobacteria bacterium
AGATTACGCTGGTTGCAGCGCTGAAACTCAATCCCGAGGCCCAGGTCGGCGATCTACTCACCGATCCGTTGCCGCCCATCGATTTCGGCCGCATCGCCGCGCAGACGGCGAAGAACGTGATCGTGCAAAAGGTGCGCGAAGCCGAGCGCAGCCGTCAATTCAAGGAGTTCAAGGACCGCGTCGGCGATATCGTCAACGGTTTGGTGAAACGCGTCGAGTTCGGCAACGTGGTGGTCGATCTCGGCCGCGCCGAGGCGATGCTGCGCCGCGACGAGTTGATCCCGCGCGAGAACTTCCGCCAGGGCGAGCGCGTCCGCGCCTATATCTACGACGTGCGCGAAGAAGCGCGCGGCCCGCAGATCTTCCTGTCGCGTACCCATCCGCAATTCATGGCGAAGCTGTTTGCGCAGGAAGTGCCGGAGATTTACGACGGCATCATCGAGATCCGCGCTGTGGCGCGCGATCCCGGCAGCCGCGCGAAGATCGCCGTGATCTCCAACGACAGCGGCATCGATCCGGTGGGCGCCTGCGTCGGCATGCGCGGCAGCCGCGTTCAGGCGGTCGTCGGCGAGCTGCAGGGCGAGAAGATCGACATCATTCCCTGGTCGGCCGACCCCGCCACCTTCGTCGTCAACGCGCTGGCGCCGGCCGAAGTCGCCAAGGTTGTGATGGATGAAGAGCAGCGCCGCATCGAGGTGGTGGTGCCGAACGATCAGCTTTCGCTGGCGATCGGGCGGCGCGGCCAGAATGTGCGCCTCGCGTCGCAGCTTTCGGGCTGGGATATCGACATCCTGACCGAGGACGAGGAAAGCGAGCGGCGCCAGGAAGAGTTCCGCACCCGCTCCAAGATGTTCATCGACGCGCTCGATGTCGACGATGTCATCGCGCACCTGCTCGTGACCGAAGGCTTCACTTCGCTCGAGGAAATCGCCTATGTCGCGCTCGATGAATTGGCCGGCATCGAGGGCTTCGACGAGAATGTCGCGGGCGAGCTGCAGCAGCGCGCGCGCACCTTCATCGAGACCCGGAACGCGCAGCAAGAAGCGCGCCGTCAAGAGCTCGGCGTCTCCGATGAGATCGCGGCGCTCGATGGCATTACCCCGGCACTGCTGGTGGCGTTGGGCGAGAAGGGCGTGAAGACGCTCGACGACCTCGCCGATCTCGCCGGCGACGAGCTGGTCGAGATCGCCGACGCCACCCCGGACAAGCTCGAGCTCGAGGCGGCCAACGCCATCATCATGAAGGCGCGCGAGCACTGGTTCGCCGACGAACCGGTGGCGGAAACGGCGGAAGCGGCAAAGGAGTAAGTCGGCGTGGCGCATGCGCAGCGGCATATCGAGGCTGATGGCGAGACCGGCGTGGAACGGCGCTGCCTCGTCACCGGCGAGGTGTTGCCGAAGGCGGGCCTCGTGCGTTTTGTGGTTTCACCCGACGGCGAGGTCGTGCCCGATATCGCGGAGCGATTGCCCGGACGCGGTTTGTGGTTGACGGCGCAGCGGGATATAGTGACGGCGGCTGTGGCAAAGCGGCTCTTCGGACGCGCTGCCCGTCGGCCGGTGATCGTTGACGAGGCTCTGGCCGACCGGGTCGAGATGCTTTTGGTCGCGCGGTGCCGCGATTTGATCGGCTTGGCGCGCCGCGCCGGCGAAGCGGCGATGGGCTTCGTCAAGGTCGAGCGGATGCTGGCCGCCGGGGTCGCCGGGCTGCTGCTGGGCGCCGCGGACGGCGCGCGCGACGGCCGCGGAAAGCTCCGCGCGCTGGCGCCCGACGCGATGGAACGGTCGCAATTGACGGCTGCCGAGCTGGGCGCCGCGTTCGGCCGCGATTGGGTGGTGCATGCGGCGCTGCGTGGGGGCCGTCTCGCCGACGCCCTGGCACGCGAATTGGATCGTCTCGACGATTTTCGAATGACAACGGTGGATGTTGCGGAACGCGAATGAGTGAGACCAACGATACCGATACCAAACGTCCCCTGAGCCTCCGGCCCAGCGGCAAGCTCGAGCTGCGCAAACCCATCGAATCGGGCCAAGTGCGGCAAAGCTTTCCGCATGGCCGCACCAAGACCGTCACGGTCGAGGTCAGGAAGAAGCGCGTTGTCGCGCCGACCGCCGTCCCGGAAGCTCTCCCGACTGAGACAGTCGCGAAAACCGCGACGGCGACACCCGGTGCGGAGCCGCAGCGCCGCCCTGTGGTGTTGCCGCACGGCTTGACCGCCGAGGAGGCCGCGCGCCGTACCCGCGCGCTCCAAGATGCGGCCAGGGCGCGCGAGGATCAGCGGCGTCAAGCCGAGATCGACGCCGCGGATCGCGACCGCGAAGCAAAGCGCCGCGCGGCGGAGGAGGCGTTCAGCCGCAAGACGCTCGAAGAGGCGCGCCGCCAGGCGGACGAAGAGGCGAAGAAAAAGTCCGAGGAAGAAGCCAAGCGCAAGGCAGAGGAAGAACGCCGCGCCGTCGAAACCAAGCGCAAGGCGGAGGAAGATTCGCGTCGCGCCGAGGTGGCGGAGCGCGCCGGCAAGGCGGCGGCCGCCAAGGTCGCGGCACTCGCCGCCACCGGCAAGGTCAAACTGGTCGAGCCCGAGCCCGAGGAAGAACCGGCGCCCCGCCGCGGTCCGGGCGGCGTCCCGGCGAAACGGCCGGCGCCTGCGCCGCGGCGCGACGCGCTGCACCGCCGTCGCGACGGCACCAAGCTCACTGTTACCCGGGCGATCAACACCGACGACGACGAGCGTACGCGCAGTCTTGCTTCGGTGCGCCGCGCCCGGGAACGCGAGAAACAGCGTGCGCATGTGCAAGCCGCGGAGCCCACCAAGGTGCTTCGCGACGTGGTGGTGCCCGAGCACATCACGGTGCAGGAGCTTGCCAATCGCATGGCCGAGCGCTCGAGCGACGTGATCAAGGCGCTGATGCGGATGGGCGTGATGGCGACCATCAATCAGACAATCGACGCGGATACGGCCGAGCTGCTGATCACCGAGTTCGGCCACAAGATCAAACGCGTTTCCGAATCCGACATCGAAATCGGTCTCGGCGGCGACGCCGACGCACCCGAGGCGCTGGAGCCGCGGCCGCCGGTCGTCACCATCATGGGCCATGTCGATCACGGCAAGACGTCGCTTCTCGACGCGCTGCGCGGCACCGACGTCGCCGGCGGCGAAGCGGGCGGCATCACCCAACATATCGGCGCCTATCAGGTCCATCTGACGAGCGGCCAGCGCATCACCTTCATCGACACGCCGGGCCATCAGGCCTTTACCGCGATGCGGGCGCGCGGCGCCAACGTCACCGACATCGTGGTGCTCGTCGTCGCGGCCGACGACGGCATCAAGGAGCAGACGGTCGAGGCGATCCGCCACGCCCGGGCGGCGAACGTGCCGATCATCGTCGCCATCAACAAGATGGATAAGCCCGACGCTAAACCCGACCGCGTACGGCAGGAATTGCTGCAGCACGAGCTCGTGGTCGAGGAAATGGGCGGCGAGGTGCTCGACGTGCCCGTCTCGGCGCTGAAAAAGACCGGCCTCGACAAGCTCGAAGAGGCGATCCTGTTACAGGCCGAGATACTCGATCTCAAAGCCAACCCGAACCGCCGCGCCTCGGGCGCGGTGATCGAGGCGAAGCTGGAGCGCGGTCGCGGTGCGGTCGCGACTGTGCTGATCCAAGCGGGTACGCTCAAGGTCGGCGACATTTTCGTCTCGGGCAGCGAGTGGGGGCGCGTGCGCGCGCTGCTCGACGACCGCAACCAGACGATCGACGAAGCCGGGCCGGCGATGCCGGTCGAGGTGCTGGGTCTCAACGGTGTGCCGCTTGCGGGCGACGACTTCGTCGTCGCCGAGAACGAAACCCGCGCCCGCGACATCGCCGACTACCGGCAACGTCTGCGGCGCGACAAGCAGTCGGCCGGTGCGG
>JASHUX010000086.1 GCA_030039775.1 Alphaproteobacteria bacterium
CTGGAAGAACAGCGTCATCATCATCACCTACGACGAGACGGACGGCATCTACGACCACGTCCAACCCGCGTTCCGCGTCAAGGATCCGAGCGGCAACGTGCTCGAGGCCGGACCGCGCATCCCGGCGATCGTGATTTCACCCTATGCCGAGGTCCACGGCATCTCGCACCTCTATAGCGAGCACAGCTCGGTCATCAAATTCATCGACGAGCTGTTCAATCTGACGCCGCTCGCGACGCTGCCGGACGAGGTCAAGGGGCAGAATCTCCTATCCGTATCTCGCGTGGGTCGGCCATCCGACGACGACGAATGAAACCGTGTCCGGTATCGCGCCGGACGACGCGACCGTCGATCTGACGCTTGCCTATCTGCCGAACGGCGCGGCCGACGCGGTCAGCCCGCTGTCCGCCGCGGGCGCCGCGGGCCTGACGCTGGTAACGAGCGATAGGGTGACGCTGCAAGGTCAGGGCGGCGCCGTCCAGGTTTCGATGCTCGGCACGGCCGACGGGGGGGGTCACCGGCGCGGGCATCCTCTATCGCGTCGCCGGGAGTACCGTGACGCTCAATCCCAACGTCTCACTCTCGGTCATCGGCGGCAGCGGCAATGTCACGGTCGACGACGCGATCGTGGCGTCGGGCGTCGGTTCCGTCACGATCGGCGGCGCCGGCATTGCCCTTGCCGCCAACATTACGTCGGACCTCAGCCTCGTATTAGCCGCACCGGTGACGCTCACCAATTCGGTGACGTTGACCGGCGGTAGCCTCGGCGCCGTGTTCGACGGCACCGTGAACACCGGCGCCAACAACATCATCGTCGTGGCCGATTTTATCACGCTGGCGTCGAACGAGCCTTGGTCGGGCACCGGGATGCGCACGCTCTATCCGTTCACGCCGAACACCGACATCACCTTGGCGCCGAAGGAAGGCACCACGCCCATGGGGTTGTATCTCACCGCGGCCGAGCTCGCCGATCTCGAGGGCGGATCGCCGGCGATGGTGACGTTCGGTTCCGCATCGGCGCCCGTGACCGGCGCCCTGATTACCGGGGATTTCACCTTCGACGTCCCGCTGACGCTTGTCGGCAGTTCGATCTCCATCGACCCGCTGACGAAGAATGACGGTGCGCTGACGCTCGACAGCTCGGGCGCAAACACCGGTTCCGTGGCGCTGGGCGCCGGCACCGGGACGCTGACGATTTCGGCCGGCAGCCTCGACATGAGCGGCACCGTCAACGGCGCGAGCGGTGCCGCCGTGGTGCCGTTCATTTCGTTGGTGCAACCGCTCGGCGCGGGGCCGTTCCTGTTCGACGGCATCAACCTGTTGTCGCCCACAACCAATAATAACAACACGACCACCAACCCGGCGGCGACGACGATCGCACAAACCAATACCAACAACACGCCGCCCCACCCCCGAACGTCACCACCACGGTGCTGCAAGTGGACACCACCGACACGCAGCCACCGCAATCGACCGCGACGACGCAGATCGATACCGGTGCGACGGTGTTCGAAGCGATCAGCCCGACGGCGCCGACGGACCTGTCGGTCTCGACCAGCGGCGGCGACGCGGCGCTGATCGCCTATGCCAATCCCGCGCCGGTAAAAGCGGCGGTCAACGACACCGTGCCGCCGCCGCATGTCGTGCGCCCGCTCGGGGCCTATTTGGGCGAGGCGTTGCGGCCGGCCGTGCCTTTGTCGGGCGTACCCGGCATCGCGTTCGGATATTCGCTTAGCGGCAACAGCGCGCTATGGTGAGCGCCGCGCGGCGCTAACGGGCGCCGCCCGGAAGGAACGCGGATCATGGCAAGCGGCAGGCCCATCATCTCGCATGTCGTCGTCGCATGTTTCGATTTCAGCGCGATGCTCGCGTACTACACCAAGACGCTCGGCTTCCATCTCTCCGATATCGGCAAGATCGGCGGCAACGATATCGCGTTCCTGACCTTCGACCCGCAAGCCGAACATCATCAATTGGCGTTGACCGGCGGCCGCAAGGGCCAACGCGGCGAGGGCGCGCTCAATCATGTCTGCTTCCGCCTTGCCGCCTATCCCGATTTGCAGGCACGCCACCGCTTGCTGGTCGAACGCGCCGCCGCCGGCATCCGCCTGACGCATCACGGCTCCTGGCTTTCGGTCTATAGCCAGGATCCGGAAGACAACCGCATCGAGTTCCGCTGGGACATGCCGTGGTATGTCGGCCAGCCATTCGGCCGGCCGCTCGATCTCAGCATGACCGAAGACGAGATCAAGCGCGCAGCCGTCGAGGAGAACCGGAACAATCCGCGCTTCCAGACCATCGAGGCGTGGCGCGCCAAAGCGGAAGCGGAATTGACCAAAGACTAGGAGAGGGACGATGGCGGTACGATTGGTGATTACGTTGAGCGCGGCGCCGGGCAAGGGCGGCGAGCTGGCGCAAACGATGCGCGCGCGCTGCGCCGAGGTCAGGAAGGAGCCGGGCTGCGAGCAGTTCGACGCGTTCCAGAGCGTCGACGATCCCGACAAAATCATTCTGCTCGAGCGGTGGAAAGACCAGGACGCGCTCGACGTCCACGCCAAGCTGCAATCGACCCGCCCGCCGGCGTCGGGCGGCTTGATGGCCGGCCGCGGCGAGCGTGAGGATTATACCTACAACCGCACGCGATAAGGCCGGGCAGGGGAACGGATCCATGGGGCCGCCCGAGCCGACCCTGACGCAGGAGGACATGATCGCGCGCGCCGAGGCGCTGGCGCCCACGGTACGCGCCGAGGCCGAGGCGGCGGAAAAGCGCGGCTACTATTCTCGCGATCTGCACGACAAATTCCGCGCGGCTGGCTTTTATCGCATCTTCGTGCCGCGCCGATACGGCGGCTACGAGTTCGACTTTCCGACCTATTACCGCGTGATGCTCGCGATCTCGACCGCCGATCCCGGCATCGGCTGGTGCCTGGCGCTCGGGTCCAGTCACGCGCTCCACGTCGCGTCCTATTTCCCGCCGGCGGCGCAAGAGAAAATCTTCGGCCCGACCGAGGACTTCATCGCGCCCGGCAGCCTTCCTGCGCGCGCCAAGCAGCAATGCGTCGCCGTGCCGGACGGCGACGGCTGGCGCGTCAGCGGGCGGTGGCCGTATGCCTCGGGCGCGCCCTACTCGTCGCACCTCTTGGGCGGCGCGCATGTGAAAGACTCGCCGGGCGAACGGCTGATGATGGTGATTCCACGCGGCCAATACGAGGTGCTGGAGGATTGGGGCGCGATCCTCGGCCTCAAGGGCAGCGGCTCCAACACCATCGTGGCGAAGGACGCGTGGATCCCGCGCGAGTTCGCGCTGCCGATGGGCGACTTCCGCCCACGCGGCGCCGACACGCCGGGCTGGCGCTTCCACAACAACGCACTCTATGCCGGGCAGTTCCTCGGCTATGCCGGCGGTTCGCTCGCCTGCTCCCAGGTCGGCGCCGCCAAGGCCGCGATGGCGGAGTACGAGCGCATCGTCCGCTCGTCGCGCGCGCATTACGGACCGGACGTGATGAAGTTCGAGCATCCGGATTTTCAGCGCGTGTTCGGGCTCGGCCTGTCGATGACGCTGTCGGCAGAGGCGCTGCTGCTCCACACCGGACGGCTCTACATGGATTACGCGCAGGGCGAAGTGACGGGCGATCCGTTCACCGCCTTGAAGGCGCATCAGATGATGGGCATGCACCACCAGGCCATCCGCCTCGCCTGGGAGGCCGGGCTCGAATTCTTCCGCGCGGCCAGCTCGTCCAACGCAGTCGACGGCCAGCCGATGCAGCGTTTCTTCCGCGACCTCGCCACGTTCAAGAACAACGCGACGCACCAGGCCGATTTCTTCGCGCCCGAGATCGCGCGCGTTTATTTCGGTCTCGCTGGCGACGTGATTATTTCGTGAGGGCTTA
>JASHUX010000087.1 GCA_030039775.1 Alphaproteobacteria bacterium
CGTAATAGGGCTCGAAATAATCGTCGGGCAAATCGAGCGCCACGGCCGCGATCTGATTGAGCCGCGCCGCCAGCCCTTGCAGGGCCCAGAAGTAATCGCGCACTTGCCGGCGCAGATTCGCCGGCTGCTCCGGATAAATATTGCCGATCCCGTCGGGCTGCCCCGCCTCGCGCAAGAGCGAGCGGAACACCAGGGCCTCGCACAGATCCGCCGGCCGGTCGTCGTCGAGCGTCGCCGCAACGCTTTCGACGCCGACGGCAAGATAGCCCCGGGTCTTCGCGGGCTCGGGCGGCGCGGACCGCATCTTTTCGCCCAGCGGCATGGCAAAGAAATCCTTCACCGTCCGGTAGGTCTCGAGCACCAAGGGTTCCGGAACGCCGTGCCCTACGATCGCGGCAAAACCGGTTTTTTCCAGCGCCTCGCCAAAGTCACGCGCGATCGCGTGCTTCTGTGCGGGGCTTCCGGTCCAAGCCGCAATGTCGATGACGGGAACGGTGGTCCCTGTCATTTGCCCGCGCCGATTCCCGTGTTGGTAAATTGAAGTGTGTAGGCGGCCTTGTAGTCGAGCGTCGGTTTGTAGACGCCGGCCGACACCATCGTGTCGAAAAATTCCTTCCAGCGCGCATCGGTCATGGCGCCGACGCCCAGCTTTGCCGCGTCGCCGCCGGTCACCATGCCGCGTTCGCGCATCTCCTTGACTTTGAAATCCATCAGCGCGGCGGAATGATCCGGGTTGGCCTTAGTGATCGCCTTGGTCGCCGGCGAGTAGTCGCCCGTCATGCATTCGTTGTAGCCTTGTGCGGTCGTGGTCACGACCGCTTGCACGATGTCGGGGTGCGCGTCGATATAGGCCTTGGTTCCGAACAAGCCGGACGCGTAATTCTGATAGCCGTAATCGGCCAGCAGCAGGATCACCGGCGGCTTCTTCATCGCCTTGCCGAGAAAGAATTCGTCCTCGGTGACGTAGCCTTGCTGCACGGATGTCGGATCGCTCAGGAAAACAGCCGCGTTGTAGGTGTAGGGTCGGAGCTGCGAATCAGCGAAGCCGTATTTCGCCTTGAGGAATTGCCAGAATTCGCCCTGGCTGAATTTCGCCACCATGATCGGCCGGCCTTTCAAGTCGGCGAGCGTGGTTACGCCCTGATCGGGATGCGCCACCAGGGTCTGTGGATCCTTTTGCAGGTAGGACGCGACCATTTGCGCCGCGACGCCTTGCGCCGTCAAATTCAGCGTGGTGAAGCTGGACCCCATCGCCAAATCTTCCTGGCCGCTCGCAACCAGGATTGCGACGTTCTGGTCCGGGCCTCCCGGCCGCAGATCGACGTCCAACCCCGCCTTTTCGTAAAGGCCGGTCGCCTTGGCTTGATAGAAGCCGCAATGCTCGCCCTCGGGCAGCCAGTTCATGCCGACGCGAACCTTCTGCAAGGCAAACGCCGACGGCGCCGACAACATCGCCGCGCCGATCAGCACGGCAAGGGCCGCCGCTTTGTGCCGCGAACGGATCATCATGGCTCCTCCTCGACTAGAGCATCAGCAAACGAAAGCTGCTTTTCGTCACCCCGCAATCGGGGCAAGACCAGTCGTCCGGTATGTCCTCGAAGCGCGTGCCGGGCGGGAAGCCCTCGTCGGGGTCGCCGAGCGCCTCGTTGTAGATGTAGCCGCACACCGCGCACGCCCATTTGCGATAGGCGACGGCGGCAATCGCGGTCTGGGTTGCGGGCTCAGGCGACATCGCGCAACGCGGAGACACGTCGCTCGTAGGCGGCCCGGCCCGCCTGTTCCAATTCGAACGCCCGCCAGACGCGCGCCCTCACCCGTGCCTGCGCGTCGGCGGTCGTGGCGTGGCGGCGTACGATGCTTCGGCCCAACGCGATATGGAATTTTTCGTCCGGCATCACTTTTTCGATGACGCGCCGCGTCGACGCCGGCACGCGCGGCATCATGCTCTCGAAGGCTTGGAAGGCGCCGAGTTCGCCGGTGATGTTGTGCGCGGCGACGCGTTCCAATGTGTCGTCGCCCGACGCATAGAATTCGCACACCCACGCAACCCATTCCGGCTCCGGTCGCCATCCTTGAAGGGTGCCGCCGAGGCCTTCGAGATTGCGATTGAACAATCGGTAGTGACGCGCCTCGTCGCCGATTTGCCGGGTCAGGCCCTGGAGCGCGTCGTCCTCGTCCGTGCCGGCGGCGAGCCACGCGCCGATGAAGCGCACCGCCTGGAGCTCGTACCAGGCCTGGAATTTCACCCACTCCAGCACTTCGGCACGGGTCAGCGGGCGGTCCGCCCCGAAACTGCGTTCGCCCGGCTCCAATTCGGCGCGACGTTCGCGCAGAGCGGCGACCAGCCCTTGATAGAACGCGCCCGGTTCCTCGATCGGCGCCGACGGCACGGTCATGCGGCCCGTTCCAACGACGGCGCGCGCGCCGCGATCCATTCGCCCGCGCGCCAGCAGCCGTCCGCCTCAAGCCAGCGTTCCGCGGTTATCGTCTCGTACCCGTCCGACAGGACTTGCCGCCCTTCGACGACGCGCAGCAACGAGATGTCGGCGCACCGGCCCGGTGACAGACTGCCGAGCTCCGCCTCGCGGTGAATAGTCCGCGCGGGGGCGACCGTGACCATCGCGACCACAGCGTCGAGCGGCACGCCCAACGCCCAGATCTTGCTCATCGTCAGGGGCAGCGAGCGAACCGGGTGATCGACGTTGAAGACGTTGAGGTCGGTCGAGATCGTGTTCGGCATGATGCCGAGACCGATAAGGTGCCGCGCCGTGCCGAAATGAAAATCGCCGGCGGAATGGCCGATATCGAGCAGGAGCCCGCGCTCCAGCGCATCACGGAAGATGGCGGTCGGCTTCAAGTCGTCGCCGAGCACGCCGGAGCTGGCGCGGAAGCAATGGGTGATGAGGTCGCCGCCGCGCAGGCTCGACAGCAGATCGTCGGTCGTGATCACAGGCGTGTGCGGAAACTCGCCCATATGCACCATGATCGGCAGATCCCCGGCGATCGACTTCGCGCCTTCGAGAAAGGGGGAGCGATGCGGGTCGGTTGTGTAGGTGGCCCGAACCTTCATGCCGACCACGACGTCGGCGTTCTCGCGCAGCACGCGCGCCGCGTCCTCGAGGTCGAGATTGCGCTCGTCGTTGGCGATCTCGAGGTAATGGCAAATGAAATGCTTGGTCGCGAGGTAGATCTGGTTGGGATCGAGCAGCGCCAGGACCCGCGTCCGCGTCGCCGGATGATCGATCACCGCGCGGCGCGCCAGGTTGAAGATCGCGGCGCCGGCGGTGCCGGCATCGACCACGGTGGTGACGCCGCTTTCGACGCCGACCCGATCCGCCGGCAGGCAGAAATCGCCGAGTCCGTCGAACACATGCGTGTGGAGATCGATCAATCCCGGCGTCACCAGTTTGCCGGCGGCATCGACGATCTCGGCGCCTGGCCGGCGTTGCGCCAATCCCGGTTCGACCGCCACGATCGTGCCGCCCGCGATCGCGACATCGGCGATCCCGTCCCGTCCGTTCGCGGGATCGATGACCCTTCCGTTGGCGACGATGGTGACGCGATCGCTAGTCATGTGACGACACTGCCGAGCAACCATGAAACCGCCGGATTGGCGGGTGAAGCATCAAGATTCGCCCTTGACGTTGCCTTTTATGCAGCGTTGTCCAGAAATTAACCGCGCTGCCGACTATTCGAGCACGCCGGCCATCTGCTTCGCCGCCGGCGCGCCTTTCCGATGGCATATCGTTTGCGAGACTCGCCAGCGACACCTTCGGGGAGGATCGGCAATGAGACATTGGCGGTCGATCGCGGCGGCCTCGGCCTTGGCATTGGTGCTGGCGACATCGGTATCCGGCGCGCGCGCGAACGAGAAAATCAGCTTTGGCACCAATTGGCTCGCGCAGGTCGAGCACGGCGGCTTCTATCAGGGCGTGGCCGAGGGCATCTACGCGCAGAAGGGCCTCGACGTCACCATCCGCATGGGCGGTCCGCAGGTCAATACGGCGCAGCTGCTGATCTCCGGCGCGCTCGATTTCGCCATTGTGTCGAGCTCATTCATTCCGCTCAACGCGATCCGGGAGGGCGCGCCGTACGTTGCCGTGGCCGCGATGTTCCAAAAGGATCCGCAGGTCCTGATCGCGCATCAATCGTCGGGCTTCACGTCGATAGCCGCGATGAAGGGCAAGCCAATCCTGATTTCGACCGACGCCTGGGACGGCTATTGGCTGTTCCTCAAGGTCGCTTACGGCTTCA
This sequence comes from Alphaproteobacteria bacterium, assembly GCA_030039775.1. Lineage (GTDB taxonomy): Bacteria > Pseudomonadota > Alphaproteobacteria > ATCC43930 > CGMCC-115725 > JAATGI01. Next base: position 4,255 of record JASHUX010000087.1, read on the forward strand.
CGGATTCCCAAGGTCGCCCCTATACGTTCAGCATGGCTCCGTTCCTGCACGACCAGACGCTGATCCAGCAGGGTTACGTCACCAGCGAGCCGTTCTTGATCAAATATGCCGGCGGCGATCCGCAGAATTTCCTGCTCGCGGATTACGGCTATCCTTCGTACGCCTCGATCGTCATGACCTCCAAGCGCATGGTCGCGGAGCATCCCGACATCGTTCAGCATTTCGTCGACGGTTCCATCATGGGATGGAACAGCTTCTTGCACGGCAACCACGACAAGGCGTTGGCGATGATCAAGAAGGACAATCCCGATTATACCGACCGCACGGCCGCGGATTCGACCGAGGCGATGAAGAAATACGGCTTGGTCGAATCGGGCGACGCGCTCGCGCTCGGTATCGGCGCCATGACCGACGCGCGCTGGAAGCTGTTCTTCGACACCATGGTCAAGGCCAAGGTCTATTCGCCCGATTTTGACTACAAGCAGGCCTACACGCTGCAATTCGTCGATAAAAAGGTCGGGATGTAGGTTTCAGCCGGCGGCCTGGAGTTTACGCGCCGCCTCCTGTTGGCGACGCGTCAACGCGGCGATGTCAAGACCGGGAATGGCGCCGTCCTCCACCACCCAGCGGCCGCCGACCATCACCCGGTCCGCCCGGTTGACGCCGCCATGAACGATGGCGGCAAGCGGATCGCCGTAGCCTGCGACGCTTAGCTCGTCGAGACGGAACAGTGCGAGATCGGCCGCCTTGCCGACCGCGATCGCCCCCAGATCGTCGCGGCCGATACAAGCGGCCGAGCCTTGCGTCGCCCAACGCAGGGCGTCGCGCCACGAGATTTTGCCGGCGCCGTAACGGGCGCGTTGCATCAGCCAGGCCCCATACACTTCGCGAACGATATTCGAGCTTTGGTTCGACGCTGATCCGTCCACGCCGAGCCCAACCCGAACGCCAGCCTGCTCGAGCTCGCACACCGGGCAATAACCCGCGGCAATCGCCTGGTTGCTGCACGGGCAATGGCTGATGCAGACCCCGGCTTTGGCGAGACGGGCCATCTCGTCGGCGGCGAAGTGAATGCCGTGCGCCACCCAGACGCGATTCGATAGCCAGCCGCATTGCTCGACATAGTCGAGCGGGCGGCAGCCGTAGATTTCAGCGCAATAACGGTTCTCGTCCTCCGTCTCGGCGAGGTGGGTGTGGAGGCGGACATCGAGCTTGTCGGCAAGCGCCGCCGTCCGCGTCATCAGCGATGCCGTCACGGTGAACGGCGAGCACGGCGCCAGCGCGATCTGGGTCATCGCACCCGGGCCGCGTTGATGATGCGTTTCGATTAGGCGCTGACTGTCGGCGAGGATCGTGTCCTCATCCTGCACCACGCTGTCGGGCGGCAGGCCGCCGTCCCGTTGCGAGCGATTCATCGAACCGCGCGTCAGCACCGCGCGGATGCCCAGCCGCCGAGCCGCCGCGACCTCGATATCGATGGCGTGCTCAAGTCCCGGCGGAAACACGTAATGATGATCGGTGGTCGTGGTGCAGCCGGACAGAAGCAGCGCCGCCATCGCGGTCGTCACGCCGCTCTCAAGCACATCGGGCGTCAGCCGCGCCCAGATCGGGTAGAGCGTCTTCAGCCAATCGAACAATTCGTAGTCGGTCGCCGGGGGGACCGTGCGCGTCAGCGTCTGGTAGAAATGATGATGGGTATTGATCAAGCCGGGCAGAACAACGTGATTGCTAGCATCGAATGAAGCCGCCGGCGCGGCAGGTGATTTTCCCGATGCGACCAGTTCAGCGATCACGCCTTCGCGCACAACGACGCCGCCCGCAGCATCGTCCGCCAGGATCGCCAACGGATTACGGATCCAAAGTGCGCGACGATCATCTTGAGCCATGTTGGGCGTTCCTTCGGTCGTCACCGGAATGGCGCCATGCGCGGATCATGCCAAGTTTGATGTCTCAGCCGCGACTCCAGGATTGTCACAACTTCTGGTTCGGACACTGCGTTGCTGTTTGACCAGTGGCAATTGGCGGAAGAGAGTGGGGGTCGAACCCACCAAGGACCGGCTGACGGCCCCTGCCGGATTTGAAGTCCGGCCGCCCCACCGGGGACGCTTCTCCTCC
>JASHUX010000088.1 GCA_030039775.1 Alphaproteobacteria bacterium
AACCCGCCGACCGGCCGCTTCGTCACCGCCAATCAGAAGATCGTGCCGGAATCGTACAAGTATTTCATCAGCCGCGATTGGGATATCCCGAACCGCGCCGAGCGCATCAATCAAATGCTCGATGCGTTCAAAGGCAAGAAGCTCGCCCTAGACGATTTCGCCGCGATGCAGGCCGACACCCTATCGCTCGCGGCCGAAGACCTCGTGCCGTTGATGACCGCAATCCAGCCGACCGATGCCCGCAACCGGCACGCCGTCGAGCTGCTCAAGGCTTGGAATTTCCATATGGATCGATATTTGGTCGAGCCGCTGATCTTCACCGCCTGGCTGCGCGAATTCGAGCGTGCGTTGTTCGAGAAAAAGCTGGGCCCGGTGTTTCGCGATTATTGGTCGTTCCGGCCGCTCGTCGTGCACGGCATCCTGACCTCACACAAGGAATGGTGCGTTCCCGATAACGGCAAGGCCGGCGATTGCGCGGCCGAGCTCGCGGCATCACTGCACAATGCGCTCGATCAATTGGCGGCCCGATACGGCGACGATTTGACGGATTGGACATGGGGCCGCGCCCATGTCGCGCCGTTCCTGAATCAATTCTGGTCGAACGTGCCGGTGCTGCGTGGGTTGATCCGACTCGACATCGCGACGGACGGCGGCTCCGACACCGTCAACCGCGGCGAAATCGAATACGGCAACGAAGCAATGCCGTTCGCTGACCTCCACGGACCGGGGCTCCGCACGATTGTCGATCTCGCGACGCCGAAGGACGCGCGATTTCTGATCACGCCGGGGCAATCGGCGAATCCGCTGTCGGCACATTACGGAGACCTGGTGCAGCGCTGGCGCGACTTCACGTGGCTCAAGTTCGGCGCCGCAACGCCGGTCGCCATGACTCATCTCTTGCCGGCGGCGACGCCGAATCGCGGGAATTGATCGCTCGTTCGTCTCGCCCGACGCGGTCGGGAACCAAGTTATCCACAGAAGCGGTGAAAAACGGTGGAAATCTTTGCGATTCGGCCCGTTTCCTCGCCGAAAAACACGCAAAACACCAAGGAATCTATTGATTGGCGAGAAGGATGGTGAGAGGGTTTGTCGCTGCGTTTATCAGCGATCGAGCCTCGATCACGTGACGCAGGGAACAGGGCGTAGGGGTGGCGTCCTGCGGGACGCGCCGCCAAGGGACGAAAAGGAAAAGCAGCGTGAGCAAACAAATTCTCGTGGATGCGCTGAAAAAGACCGGCCTGACGACGGCCGATGCGGCGGGCGCTGTCGATGCCGTCGTCGCGACAATCGGCAAGGAACTCAAAAAGAGCCAGAAGTTCGGTATTCCGGGCTTCGGCTCGTTCCATGTCAGCAAGCGCGCCGCCCGCATGGGGCGCAATCCGCGCACCGGCGAAGACATCAAGATCAAGGCAAGCAAAGGCGTCCGTTTCAAAGCCGGCGCCAAACTGAAGTCCGGCCTCTAAGCAAAATTCGTCGATCTGTGAATTACCCATCCGGACCGGATTTCCGGACCGGATGGGTAGTTTTGTTAGAATGTCAGCGAGGTTTTGGTTGAGGTCGGTGTAGCGGTGATCGCCGCGATCATGTCTCCGGCATCGATCTTCGTCGGCGATTGAATATTGTCGGCATTGATGATGCGGGCCGCGGGCAACGTTACGATGACTGTCGTGCCGACGCCCTGAGCGCTTTCGATCGTCAAGCTTCCACCGTGCAATTCCATAAGCTGCTTCGCGATCGGCAGCCCTAGGCCGGTTCCTTCATATTTTCGGCGGAGGCCGATGTCGACCTGTTGGAACGGCGTGAGCGCAATGGGGATATCCTCCGGCGCCATGCCGATACCGCGATCGATCACCGCGAACGATATGCCGCCGTCGGCGGTGTGACGGCCCTCGATCGTGACGCGCGTGCCCGTCTCCGAGAACTTGACCGCGTTGGCGAGGAGGTTGACCAAAACGCGCTTCAGTGCGGTTTCGTCCGCGAAAAGGGCAACGCCGGGCACGGCATCGACGAATTCAAGCTGAATGCCCGCCTCGTCCGCGCGCGGACGGACCAGCCGGAGCGCGGCGTTCACGACAGTTCGCGGGTCGATTTGTTTTTCTTTGAGCTGCAGCGAATTGGCCTCGATTTTGGCGAGGTCGAGAATGTCGTTGATGACCGCCAGGAGATGATGCGCGCTTTCAAGAATGTCGCCGACATAATCGCTATAGCGTTTTGAACCCAATGGACCGAACAGTTCCTCGCGCATTATTTGCGAGAAACCGATGATCGCGTTCAGCGGCGTGCGGAGCTCGTGGCTCATATTGGCCAGAAGGTCGGACTTGGCGCGGCTTACCGCTTCCGCGGCGTCTCGCGCGCGACTGACCTGCTCCTCGATTCGTTTCTGCTCGGTCACGTCGACGGTAACGATGATGGCCATCGCCCTACCCTGAAACCGGAAGGGATGCACGGCGACATCGACCAGAACCTCGCTGCCGTCGGCCTTGATGTAACGCCACAATCCGCGCCGTCCGGATTCCGGAACGGGCGTGCACATCATCGCCTTGTATCGAGACAATTCGTCCGGGGACCGTATCGCCTCGGCCGACATCGCCAGAAAGGCCTCGCGGCTGTATCCGAACAAGGTGATCGCCGCGTCGTTGACTTCGACATATTGCTGACGCTTGACGTCGAGCAGCATCATCGGCACGGGTGCGCTCGAAAACATCAGATGGAACGTCTGCTCCCGCTCGCGCAGCGCTTGTTCGAGCTCGCGCCGCCGCGTCATATCGCGCAGCATCGCAACCACGCGCCGCCCGTCGTCGCCGCCTGCCTCGACAACGACCGCGTTCATATCGGCCCAGAACAGGCTACCGTCCTTGCGCCGCCATCGCATCTCGCGCCGATACGGCACGTCGCGTTCCAGCTGTTCGAGCGGCAGCAATTCGTCGCTATTGTGGCAAAGCATTTCCGGCGATTGCCCGACGATTTCCTCCGCCGAAAATCCGGTCATGCGGGTCATCGCAGGATTGACGTAAGCAACACGCAGCGGCGAACTCGGATCCTTAACGTTGTCCGGCATCATCAGGATGGCGGCGTCGTCGGCGTTGAGCACCATCGATTGCAGCCACGCGATGCGCTCTTCCGACAATCGCCGGACCAGCGCCGGCCGAACCTTGTCGGCCAGTTCGACGATTCGTTGCGCCAGCTGGTCGGGGTCCGCCGGCCGATCCTCGAAAAAGAAATGCAACGCAAAGCGGCGTCCGCCCTGCGCCAACGGAATGGTGATCGCGGTTTGTGAGCCGCGCGCGACTTTTTCGCCTAACTGCGGGAAGCGTTTCGCCGCCTCGCGCACATCCGAAACGATTGGCCGGTTCTCGATCAGCGCCACGCCGGTCAGACTGCTATCGACTTCGATGGTCGCGCGCTTGACCCGTGCGATCTCATCGCGCCATAGCGGCGTTGCGCCGTAGGCGCCGATCATCTGAATTGCCTGGCGATGCGGCACGACTTCGAATACCGCGCCATGCACGGCGTCGACCGCGACCGAGATGAGGCGAACGGACGTGTCGAGCGCATCCTGCGCGCCCGGCGCTTCCGCGATGGCCAGCATGAGCTGGTTCACTAGTTCGAGATCGCGTTCGGCCTCGTTGCGCGCCGCCAATTCGCGGCGCAGATCGATTTCGTTCATCGCGAGCTGCGCCAGCGTGCGCAGCGACTCCCGCTGCTCCGCAGTCAGATCGTCATGCGGCCGGCGATCGGTCACGCACAGCGCGCCAATCCGAAATCCGTCGCGGGTCGTCAGCGGCGTGCCGGCGTAAAACTCGACGGCGGTGCCGGTATCCTCGATGGCGTAACGCGTCTGATCCTTGGTATTCGGAATGACCAGCGGCTTATCGTTCAGAATGGTATACGCGGT
>JASHUX010000089.1 GCA_030039775.1 Alphaproteobacteria bacterium
ATTGCCGTCCACCGCGGGCGCCGCGCCCGACATCCAGATCGACGACAGGAACCATGCAGGAGCGCCGGCTGCCTTACGGTCGACGAACGGATGCGACGGCAGCGGCTTTAGCGTGTCTTGCTGCCACCCCATGACCCACCCGCGCGACGCGCTGGTCTTCAAATCGCAGAAGCTGGCGAAAGTGGCGTAGACGTTGCCGTTGGCCAAGACCAGGCCCGCGCGCTGGCGATTCACGCTGGCATCGAAACGCACCGGGTCGTTTTGCGTCGCGTTGACCACGCTCTTGATCACCGGCGGCGGCACCCGATCGGTGAGATTGCGGAGATTCAATGCGTGAAGCCGGTAGGTCGGCGTGCCGTTTTCAAGCGTATAAGCGACGACGTACATCGTCTCGTGCGTGACATCGATGACGGGCGTCGAGGTGACGCCGATCGTCTGGCCGTTGTTGAGGCAGCCGCCCGGCAGAATCGAGCGGGGCACCGGCCGGCCGAGGTTGATGTGCAGCAATTGCTCGCCCGACGTGGGATCGAACGCATAGACGCTGTTCACTTCTGTGGCGACGTACACCACGTCGGAGACGCTCGTACGCCCGTCGATCGGCTGATCGCTGACGACGAGCGGCTGAGCGTCGATCTGGTCGTCGACGTCGAGGGAGCGCAGCAGGCCGAACGAGGTCCCGGCTACTTCCTTGGGCGTGAGCTGCTGCTCGGTGCTGTTCCAGCCGGTGCGCGACGTATCGACGTGATACGTGGTGATGTCGGTGCCCGCCACGGCAGCGACCGGCGACAGCGCGGCGCACAATACGGCTACGGCGCCGAAACGGGGCTTCCAACCCGTTGTCCCCTGCCCCCGATGTTCCCCGTATCGGTTCATCGCCATTCGCACATCACAAATCGAATATGGCTACGCGGAAGGCCCTACCAGCATCCCCCGGTCCGCGAAAAAAGTGATCGCGCGCCTTCAAAGGGCTGCCATGCACGCTATGCAAACTCGATGCCGTTGACGCGGCGGATCGCCCGTTTTCCGCCGCTGCGATTATGTAACGGGCGACTCGACCGATTGCTTCCCGAGGGTCCAGAAGAATGTCGCCCCCGCGCCGACCGCACTTTCGGCCCAAATACGGCCACCGTGGCGGAAAATGATGCGCTTCACGGTTGCAAGGCCGATGCCGCTTCCGGGGAATTGCTCGGCTGTATGCAAGCGCTCGAACGGTGCGAATAATTTATGCGCGAAACTCATGTCGAATCCGGCGCCGTTGTCGCGGACAAAATACGTCATCAACTTCTCGTGTTCGGCCGTGCCGAATTCGATTCGCGCCGCCGCCGCGTCGCGGGAATATTTCCAGGCATTCCCGAGAAGATTTTCTAAAACGATACGCAAAAGCCGGCCATCGCCCTCGGCGACGATTCCGTCCGCGATCTGGAGCCGCACCGTGCGTTCCGGGGCCGCGCGCGCCAACTCCGACGCGACGCTCCGAGCGATCGCGGAGAGATCGATCCGCTCACGCCGCAGTTCGTCGCGGCCCGCCCGCGCCAATTCGAGCATGTCGTCGATCAGCGACGTCATGCGCTGCGTCGCCGCGCGAATGCGGCGCAGATAATCCCGCCCCGTCGGGTCGAGGGCTGCGCCATGCTCTTCTTCGAGCACGCGGCCGAAACCGTCGACCGTGCGCAGCGGCGCGCGCAAATCATGTGACACCGAATAGCTGAACGCTTCGAGTTCGCGGTTTTTTTGCTCCAGCACCTCGGTCATCGCCGCGCGCGTCTCGGCGATTTGCTGTGCCGCGCGCGCCTCGGCGGTTTCCAGCTCTTTTTGCAGCAGCCGCTCGCGATAATGCCGGTTCTCGTCCTCGAATTGCTTGCGCCGGATCTGCGCCGCCAGTCGCGCGCGCAAGATCCTTGGCACCCTGCAGACCGAGCCGCGCCTGAATCAGCGCGCGGAATCGCTCGATCGCGGGACCGTCCAACGCTTCGCTCACGCCGTCGCCTCGTCGAGCGCGTCCACCGTCGCCAGGTCGGCCGGAACGATCTTCGCGGCGTCGAGCAGCCACAAGAATTCACTGTCGAGCGCGCCGATGGTCGTCACCGTGTCGTCCTGCGCGCCCGCCAAGAGCGGCGGCAGGCCGTGGAGCAAATCGGCGTCCATGGCGCGAATCCCGATCACCGCCTGCACCGCGAGCACGACCTGCCGCGATCTGACTTGCAGCGTAATAAAGCGGGACGGCGGGCCCGCAGGTTCGCCGATCAACGACGCGCCGTTGACCACCGGTAGCGGCGCGCCGCGCACCAGCGACAAGCCCGCCATGAAGGCCGGCCGGCCGGGCATCGGCCGAACGGACAGGGGCGCATGGTTTCGACGACGTGGGTTAGCGGCAGGGCGCAGAGCTGCTTGCCGATCCGGCACAGCATGACAACGATGGTACGAATGGCCGTCCTCCCTCAAACATCGAGCACAGCCCCCGCGTTATACTCGTGAAACGCGTGTTACATCATTTCGAATTCCCGTCAAACAGGAAATTTTGGAAATTAACCAATTCGCCGGTCAAAAGAAAAGCCCTCCCCGACCGCGGAGGGCTTTTCCCGAGGGTGGGGGCCTACTGAATGATCAGTGGCACCTCGGCGGCGACAGGGACGCCGCCATCGACATTGCGCGACGCTTCGCTCAGCTTCCGCCAGTCGGCATTGACCGGGAAGATGTGCGAGGCCGAGCGCACCCGGTCGAGCGACACGTTGTCGACATTCGCGGGCACCTTGGTCCCGTCACGGTGATTGATCACCGCCTCGAGCAACTGCCGTCGGACCAACGCCACCTGGGCGTCCGACGAGCCCAAATGTTCCTTAGTGCGGTCGTAGAGCGGCTCGCCGTCGTCCGAGCACATCAGCTCGGTCATGGCGCGATCTTGAAGATTGCCGATGAACGGAATGCCGTTGAACATCGACTCCTTCTCGACCTGCAGGTCGCGCAGATAGTCGTTACGCTTGTTGGCCTTGGTCAGGAAGTAGCTGCGCGGATCCTCGGTCCGCGGCACGAACCCACCGATCGGGTCGAAGCTGAACTGGCGGCCGTGCGATTCTTCCGGCGTCAGCGGGCGGGTCGGCTTGCCGCCGTGGCTGATCAGCATCGCGAAGTGATCGTCGACCGGCACGAACGAGCGCAGATTCACGCCGCCGTCGCCGGTAGTGATCATGGTGTGGAACGGGAAGATGAATTGGTTGATGCGGTGCCAGTCCTCATTGTTCCGGTACAACCGCTTCGCCGTATAATAGGCGCCGTATTCGGTCGGTTGCACGTCGAGGCTCGGCGGGTTCGGATCGGGCGACCAGAAACCCTTGATGCCGTACGGCGGCTTCGGGCTGTCTTCCTTGAGACGCGAGTGCAGGAAATTAAGGTGGGCGCTGTCGAGATCGCCCTCCATGTTCTGCAGCCAGTTCGCTTCCTCCATCATCACCGACGGCTCGCCGACATGGTCGTAGGGCAGCGTGTTGATCTCGAACGCGGGGAACGGCGGCGGCGATTGGCGCGTCCCCATATAGATCCAGACCATCTTGTTGACATCGCGGCATGGGAAGGCGCGCGCCTTGATGCTCTGCTGGAAGCGCAGGCGACGCTCCATCGGTTCGGTCGGCGCATCGACGCAATTGCCGTCAAGGTCGAATTTCCAACCGTGATAGGCGCAACGGATGCCGCAATCCTCGTTGCGCGCGAAATAAAGCGACGCGCCGCGATGCGGACATGCCTCGGCGATGGCGCCCATGCGTCCCTTGCTGTCGCGATACATGACGATGTTCTCGCCCAAGAGCCGCATGCGCTTCGGCGGGCTGTCGGGGCCGGGAAACTCGTTCGACGGCAGCGCCGGGATCCAATATTCCCGCATCAGCGCGCCCATCGGCGTTCCGGGTCCGACGCGGCACAGCAATTCGTTGTTCTCGCGTGACAGCACGGGCTTCCTCCAAAGCTATTTCAGCTATTTAAGCCGAGGACGGCGCCGCCGCACCAGCATGATTTTCGCACAGCGGAATTGAGAGGGTGCCATAACCAGCGGGCTGTTAACGTCGCCGCCCCGAGGGTGTACTCTTGAGCCACAGTTTTCGATCGTTGTGGAGTACCGCCATGATCTCGCTCACCGTCAACGGCAAGTCCTATTCCTTCGATGTCGAGCCGGAGACCCCGCTCTTGTGGGTCCTGCGCGACGAAATCGGCCTCACCGGCACCAAGTTCGGCTGCGGCGTCGCAGAATGCGGCGCTTGCACGGTGCTGATCGACGGCCGGGCCATGCGTTCGTGCTCGGCGCCGATCGGCGCCCTCGCCGGCGCCAATGTCACCACCATCGAGGGCCTGTCGGCGGATTCGTCGCATCCGGTGCAGAAGGCTTGGGTCGAGGAAGACGTCCCCCAATGCGGCTATTGCCAGTCCGGCCAGATCATGGCGGTCGCGGCGTTCCTCAAGACCAATCCCGACCCGACCGATGCCGACATCGACGCCAACATCACCAATATCTGCCGGTGCGGCACCTATGAGCGGCTGCGCCGCGGCATCCACCGCGCCGCGCAGCTGATGAAGGCTTGAGGGAGGTCGCCATGGACGGAAATATCACCCTTTCCCGCCGCCGCTTCCTCGTCACCGGCATGACCGCGAGCGGCGGCCTCGCCGTCGGCATCAGCGCCCTGCCCCATCTCGCCGACGCCGCAACCGTTTCGGCGACGCCGTGGGACGATGACGGTACCGCACTGCATGAGCTTGACGCCTGGATCGCCATCGACCCCGACGATTCCGTTTTGATCCGCTATCAGCGAGCGGAAATGGGCCAAGGCAGCATGACGGCGCTGGTCATGTGCGTCGCGGAGGAACTGGCGTGCGACTGGTCGAAAGTGCGCACCGAGTATGCCTCCGCCAACCGCAGCGTCCGCGAGAACAATGTCTACGGCAAGCAAGGCTCCTATGGCAGCCAGACCGTGCGCGGTTCGCACGACCTGATGCAGAAGATCGGCGCCAACGCACGCGAGCGGCTGATCCAGGCAGCGGCGGCACGCTGGCAAGTGCCGGCGGGCGAATGCGCGGCGGCGAACAGCGTCGTCACGCACAAGCCGTCGGGCAAGTCCGCGCGCTTCGGCGAGCTCACGGCCGACGCGGCCAAGATCAAGCTGAACAAGGACCCGGCGATCAAAGAGCCGGCGCAATACACGCTAATCGGCCAACCGACCAAGCGGATCGACGTGCCGCCCAAGGTCAACGGCACCGCGATCTACGGCATCGACATCAAAGTGCCCGGCATGGTCTATGCCGCGATCCTGCAAAGCCCGATCCCGACCGGCACGCTCGCCTCGGTCGATGAAACGCCGGCGCAAGGCATGCGCGGCGTCATCAAGGTGGTGAAGCTGCCGAGCGCCGTGGCGGTCGTCGCCGACAAATACTGGCGCGCCAAGCAGGCGCTCGCCAAGCTCCAGCCCGAATGGAATACCGGCACGCTGGCGCAAACCGACAGTGCGCAATTCAGCCGCGATTACCGCCATGTTGTCGAGACGACGCCCGCCGCGGTGGCGCGCAACGACGGCGACACCGACAAGGCGATCGCCGGCGCGGCGACCAAGCTCGACGCCGTGTACGAAGTGCCCTATCTCGCTCACGCGCCGATGGAGCCGCTCAACGCCACGGCGCATTGGCAGGCGGACCGGCTCGATATCTGGGTCGGCACGCAAGGCGCCGACGGGACGCTGAAAGGGCTCTCCGGCATCCTGAAGCTCAAGCCGGAGCAGGTCCACGTCCATAACGTCTTTCTCGGCGGCGGTTTCGGCCGGCGCGGCGGCATCGACGAGGGTCTCCAAGCGGCGTTTATTTCAAGGGCCGTCGGCAAGCCGGTAAAGCTGGTCTGGACGCGGGAGGAAGATTTCCGGCACGACCGCTATCGCCCGATGGCGGCCATCAAGTTAGCGGCCGGTCTCGACGCCAGCGGCAGGCCGGTCGGCTTGTTCGCGCGCACGGCGGTCGGTTCGCTGTTCAAGGGCATGGGGCTGGGCAAGCTGATCAAGAACGGCGTCGAACCGTTCGCGGTCGACGCGCTCGCCACCAACCCCTACGACATCGCCAATCAGCGCATCGAGGTTCACCTCAAGGACACGCATATCCCGGTGAGCTTCTGGCGCTCGGTCGGCGCGTCGCAAAACGCGTTCTTCCTCGAAAGCTTCATCGACGAGATGGCCCACGCCGCCGGCAAGGACCCGGTTGAATATCGCCGCGCCATGTTGACCCATCGGCCCGATTGGATGAAAGTGCTGAACACGCTCGCGGAGAAAAGCAATTGGGGCTCACCCATGCCGGCGGGCAAAGGCCGCGGCATCGGCATCACCGAATGCTTCGGCAGCGTCGTCGGATGCGTCGCCGAGATCGACCTGTCGCCGCAAGGCAAGCTCAAGGTCGAGCGCGTCGTCTATTCGATCGATTGCGGCCATGCGGTCAACCCGTTGACGACGGCGGAGCAGCTCGAGGGCGGCACCATTTTCGGCCTCAGCGCCGCGCTCTACGGCAAGATGACGGTGAAGAACGGCGCCATCGAGCAGGGCAATTTCGACGCCTATCAGATGGTCCGGCTCAACGAAGCGCCGAAGATCGAGGTGCATCTGGCGCTGACC
>JASHUX010000090.1 GCA_030039775.1 Alphaproteobacteria bacterium
AGAAGGAGTCACCCATGAAAGTCGGCGAAGCGATCGCGGAGATCATGAAGCGCGAAGGCGTGGAAATCCTCACCGCCTATCCGGTCAACCATCTGATCGAGTTTGCGGCGGCGATCGACATCCGGCCGGTGATCGTGCGGCAGGAGCGTATCGGTCTCCACATGGCCGACGCGATCTCGCGCGTCACCTCGGGCGAAAAACTCGGTGCGTTCTGCATGCAGCATGGCCCGGGCACAGAAAACGCTTATGGCGGCATCGCCCAGGCCTATTCCGAATCGATTCCGATCCTGGTCGTGCCGGGCGGCTATCCGCGCCGCATTGCCCAAGTCGGCGCCAACTACAACGCAACGCGCGAGATGCGTGGCATCGCCAAGATCGCGGAATCGGTGGTGCTACCGAACGAAATCGCCAACATCATGCGGCGCGCCTTTTCGAACCTGCGCAACGGCCGCGGCGGCCCCGCCATTGTCGAAGTGCCGGCCGATCTGTGGAACGCGGAGATCGATGGCGAGCTGGACTATAAGCCGGTCATCGTCACCAAGTCCGGCCCGTCGCCCGACGCGGTGCGCGCGGCGGCGAAGCTCTTGGTTGAGGCGAAGTCGCCGGTAATTTATGCCGGGCAAGGCGTGCATTGGGCCAAGGCGTGGCCGCAATTGAAGCAGCTTGCCGAATTGCTGGCAATTCCGGTCTGTACCAGCCTCGAAGGCAAGAGCAGCTTCCCCGAGGATCACAAACTGGCGCTCGGCTCCGGCGGCGTCGCGGTGCCGAAACCGGTGCGCCATTGGCTCGACCGCGCCGACGTGATCTTCGGCGTCGGCTGCAGCTTCACTGAGACCGGGTTCGGCGTGCCCATGCCGAAGAATAAAAATGTGAAGTTCATTCACGCCACGCTCGATCCGAACCATCTCAACAAGGACATTTACGCGACGATCGGCTTGATTGGCGACGCCGGACTGACGTTGGACGCGATCCTGTCGGAAGTCGGCAAGACGGTGAAATCGCCGCGCGATGCCTCGAAAGTGGCGAGCGAGATCGCCGAAATGCGGCAGAGCTGGCTCAAGGAATGGATGCCGAAGCTGACCTCGAACGATGCGCCGCTGTCGCCCTATCGCGTGATCTGGGACCTGCTGCACACAGTCGACGTCGCCAACACCATTATCACCCACGACGCCGGCAGCCCACGCGACCAAATCTCGCCGTTTTGGGTGTCGAAGACGCCGCTCTCGTATATCGGTTGGGGCAAGACCACGCAGTTGGGATACGGGCTCGGCCTCGCGATGGGCGCCAAGCTCGCAAAGCCTGACAAGCTCTGCATCAATGTCTGGGGCGACGCCGCAATAGGCTTCACCGGCATGGATTTCGAGACGGCGGTGCGCGAGCGAATTCCGATCATGTCGGTGCTGCTCAACAATTTCTCTATGGCGATCGAGCTCGCGGTGATGCCGATCTCCACCAAGAAATTTCGCTCCACCGATATTTCCGGCGACTACGCCGCGATGGCGCGCGCCTTCGGCGGCTACGGCGAGCGGGTGACCAAGCCCGAGGACATCGTGCCCGCGATCAAACGCGGCATCGAGCAGACGCAAAAAGGCGTGCCGGTGCTGCTTGAGTTCATCACCGCGAAGGAAACGGTGATCTCGCGGTATCTGCCGGAAAAGTGACGATCGATGTCGGAGAGACCGATCGTCATGCCCCGGTTTAGCCGGGGGCATCCATCAAGGAAAATTCGTGGATGGCCCACCTAAAGCGAGCCATGACGGAGGGGGTACATGAGTATCAAAGGCAAGGCCTATATCGGTGGCATCTTCGAGCATCCGACGCGCCATGCCGTCGACAAGTCGCTGCCGCAGCTTCATGCCGAGGTGGCGAAGGGCGCGCTTGAGGATGCGGGCCTCAACCACAAGGATGTTGACGGCTATTTCTGCGCCGGCGACGCGCCCGGACTCGGCGCGCTGTCGATGATCGACTACATGGGTATCAAGCCGAAGCACATCGATTCGACCGAGACCGGCGGCTCGTCCTACGTCATCCATGTTGCCCACGCCGCGGAGGCCATCGCGGCCGGCAAGTGCCACGTCGCGCTGGTGACGCTGGCAGGGCGGCCGCGGGCCGAAGGCGGGCAGATGCGCGGTATGGCGGCGCGCCCCGATCTGTTTCCCGAGCAGAATTTCGAGGCCCCCTATGGTGGCGTGGTGCTGAACATGTATGCCATGTGCGCCATGCGGCACATGCACGAGTTCGGCACAACGTCGGAGCAGCTGGCCTGGATAAAGGTCGCGGCCTCGCATCACGCGCAACACAATCCGCACGCCATGCTGCGCGACGTGGTGACGGTCGAGGACGTGCTGCAATCGCCGCTAGTGGCGACGCCGCTGCATCGTCTCGATTGCTGCGTCATCTCGGACGGCGGCGGCGCGGTGGTCGTGATCAGCCCCGAAATCGCCGGGAGCCTCAAGCGGCCGAAGGTCAAGATCATCGGCGCCGGCGAGTTCTCCAAGAACCAGATGGGCGGCAAGGTCGATCTCACCTATACCGGCGCGCGCGTCTCGGGGCCGACCGCCTTCGCCGAGGCCGGCGTGAAGCAAAGCGACATCAAGTACGCCTCGATTTACGACAGCTTCACCATCACCGTGCTGATGACGCTCGAGGATCTCGGCTTTTGCGAAAAAGGGCAGGGCGGCAAGTTCGTGTCCGACGGCAATCTCATTTCCGGCGTCGGCAAACTGCCGTTCAACACCGACGGCGGCGGCCTCTGCAACAATCATCCGGGCAATCGCGGCGGTATGACCAAGGTGCTGGAGACGGTGCGGCAATTGCGCGGCGAGGCGCATCCGAAAGTGCAGGTCAAGAACTGCGACATCGCGCTGTCCCACGGTACGGGCGGATCGCTCGGCACGCGGCACGGCAGCGCCACACTGATCATGGAGCGCGAATAATGGCCGAGCGCAAAATCTCCCCGCCCGCGATCAATCCCGAGACCAA
>JASHUX010000091.1 GCA_030039775.1 Alphaproteobacteria bacterium
CCGACGATCAGTGCCACAATCATGAAGGCATAGGCCTGCAGCACCGACAGCACCACGCCGGCTAGCAGTTTGCATAACAACAAATACCAGCGCGGCAGTGGCGCCGTCAGCAGCAGCCGCATCACCCCCATCTCGCGGTCATAAACCATTGACAGCGAGGACTGCATACCCTGGAACAACAGCACAATGCCCATCAAGCCCGGCACCATGTAGACCTGATACGTGACGTAGGTCTCGTAAGGCGGCGTGATGGAAATGCCGAGCACGTTTTGAAAGCCGGCGCCAACCACGATCAGCCATAGCGCCGGGCGTACCACCGCCGAGGCGAGCCGCCCGGTCTGATTGACGAAGCGCGTCAATTCGCGCCGCGCGACGGCGGCGAAGGCCTTCAATGCGTGTCCCGCGTCCATGGCCATCCTCCTCACGGGAATTTATGCGTGTTTTTCCTGCTTGAGCAGGGCTAATTTTCCGTTCGGTTGGATCGTTGGGGGCTGAATGACAATACGCAGGTTCGTTGTTCTTGCGGCGATGCTGGTTAGCACCGGCGCGGCCGCCGGTGCGGCAGGGCCGTTTGATGCGCCGGTTAGGGACTGCCATCCCTGCCGGTTTTGGCCCGGCGCGGGCCAACCGCAATTCGATCTGACCTTTGTGTTCACGGGATCGGGGGACGACAAGAAGCTGGCCGCGCTCGACATCGCGCCGGCGGGCGGCGGTGCCCATCAGCGGCTCGATACCGGCGGCATCGCGGTGTCCGATTTTTCCGACGGCTTCACAATCGAGACGTACGACCTCAACGGCGACGGGCTCGGCGATTTATCGATCACCACCGGCGAATACGCCGCCGGCAACAGTTCGGCGAAATATTGGATCTACGACCCTGCGGCACATCGATTCGTGCCGCTCGAGCGAAGTGGCGGGGGCGACGCCGATAGCGACGACAGCGCGCTGGTGCCCATGGAGAAAGGCGTACTCTACTGTCACGTCCACGATACGGCCGTCGCCTACGCGGATTATGTCTATCGCATTTCCGGCAACCGCGCCGTCGCGGTTCGCAAAGAAGAACAGAGCCAAGACGACGCGTTCATCGTGCAGACCACGACCAACTTGACGACCAAGCCGCCTCGGGTGGTGCGACACGTCACGGTCGGCTACGCCGGCGACTCGCCGGCGCGGACGCCTTCCTCAAACGTCTCGACGACGCGTGGCGCGATGCTGCCGCCTTGTATAAGAAGGGCGATGCCAAGAAAGCAGCCGCGGCCATGGAAGCCTCCATCGGCAGCATCCAGCTCGCGATGGCGGTGGGAAGCTATCCGGTTCAGGGCGACGATCCGGCGGACATGAAAATCGTCGGCGAATTCAATGATTACGGCTTTTTTCTGAGTGAGGCGGGCCGATTCAAGGATGCGGTCGAGGTGCTGGGCGCGGTGACCGATACCGAGGCCGATCGCGTTCCCGCCTACCTCAACCTCGCGGACGCCCAATATGCCGGCGGCGACAAAGCGGGCGCCAAGACCAATTACGCCGAATACCAAAAGCGCATGGCGGCCGCTGGCAAGGCCGACAAAGTGCCGCCGCGCGTCGCGGAACGGGTCCGCTAGAACTTACATTTCGTCTCCGGCTTATCGTATCCGAGCGTGTCCAGTACGTTGGTCTGGTGCAAGAAGCCGGGCATCGGCGCATCGGCGATGGTCGCGTCCGGCGTCGTCAGCAGGATCGGCTGACGGAGTTGATGATCCCAAGCCCGGAAGCTCAAGGGCGGGCCCTTGGCGCCATCGATATTCATCTTTGGGCCGACCAGATACGTATCGACGTCTTGTGTCGACGCGGCCTTGCTTTCGCGCAGCGCGTCGTCGAGCGCGCGCACCGCCAGCCATGCCGCCCACGCCGTCGCGTCCATGTCATGGCCGGTGCGCTTCTTGAACCGGTGACTGACTTGCGGCGCGCCGTATCGCTCCCAAGTCCAGCTCCACGCCGTCGGCACCAAGCCGATGGCGCCGATCACCGGGCGCGGATAAATCGTCGCATAGGGCAGGGTACGGGCGAACGTGCCATCGTTGTCCGCAATATAAACGATGTCATAGGACGCGTCGCCGGTCAGCAGCGCGACGTTGTCCTGGTCGCGATGGCGCGGATCGTTGCTGACGATGAAATCGCGCGTCGCCGCGATAGTCAGGCCGAACCGTTCCGCGGCATGGTCGAACGCCTCGGCATCGGCCTTATCCTGGGGCAGCGGCCCGCGTAGCACTAGTACGCGAGGCCATTTCCGGGCCAACAGGAATTGCGCCAGCGCATCGGCTAGCATGGCGCGGCTCGGGATAACGTCGAGCAGTTCCGGCTGGCATGAGGGACCGCGCAAGGCGTCGCCTCGCGCCGAAATGTTGAACAGCATCACGTCCTTGCCGCGCTCGGCCTTGGCCAGCTTTTCCATCGCATCGTCGTCGGCGTCGATCACGAACCAGTGCACGCCCTTGGTCGCCATGCTGTCGATCGTCGCCGCAAGGGTGTCGTCGCCGTCCGCATCCTGATGGTCGAGCGTATAGGTGCGGCCCGACACGGTGGCGTCGATATTGACCTCGTCCACCGCCATTTCCGCTCCAGGCAGCGGACGGGGTGGCGAGATCACGGTCTCGGCCGGACCTTGCTGGTCGTCGTAGCGCGGGTCATCGGCGACCTGGACATAGCCGACGGTTATGTCATGCGACAGCGGTGCTGTGTAGGCGACGCCGCTCGCGCCGAGATAAATAAACGTTGCGGCGAGCGCCCTATTCATCGATAGCAACGCCGTAGGGATAATGACCGACCGGCACCGACTTCCGCACCTTGTGAGAGGCGGCGTCGATGATGCTGACATCGTCGCTGGCACCGTTGGCGACGAACAGGCGCTTCTGGTCCTTGTCGAAAGCGATCCCCCACGGTCGGCTGCCGACCAGGATATAGTCGGTAACCTTGTGGCTTTTCACATCGACCACGCCGACATGGTTGGCGCGGCCCAGCGTGACGAACGCCGTCGTTCCGGCCTTGTCGATCACCAGCGCTACCGGCGACACGTCTTCCTTGCGCATCCCCGGCGGCAGGAAATCGACGTGGCTGACGACCTTGTTGGTCGCAACGTCGATGACGTCGACGCGCCCCGCAAGTTCGGTCGAAACCCATAGTTCCTTGCCGTCGGGCGTCATCGCGAAGCGGCGCGGCCGCGTGTCGGTGCCGATATCGGTGCGCTTGTCGGTCGCCGTGTCGATGACGCTTACCAGGTTCGATCCTTCGGACGCGACATAGACCTTGCTGTCGTCGGCGTTGAGCAGCACGCCTTCGGGCTCCAGCCCAACCTTGATCGACTTCAGCAATTTTTTGGTGGCGAGATCGTAGATAGACAGCTCGCCCGCATCCTCGTTGCTGATGAACAAGCGCTCGCCCTTTTTGTCGAGATCGAACGTCTCAGGGTCGTCGATATGGCCGATACGGCCGACCACCTTCATTGCGGCGACATCAACGATGTCGATGCGGTTGACGCCGCCGCACGCCACATAAAGCAGCTTGTGGTCCGGACTGAACACCATGCCGCGCGGCCGCGCGCCGGTCTTGATTTGCCTGACCGTGGTGTAGTCGGCGGCGTCGAGCACGGTGAGCCCGTTGCCTTTTTCGTTGCTGACAAAAATGTGGTTGGTGCCGGCGAAAGCTGGTGTCGCGAGTGCGACAAGCCCCGCGATAATAGTTGCCTTTCTCATGCGAGTGCTCCCTTTGCTTCGGTCAGCGCCATGAAGGCGGCGGCGAGATTCCCCGCGCCCGTCTCGTCGATCAGGCTCGTGGGCATGCCCTCGCGCAGTACCTTGCCGTGATGCAGGATCACGACCCGGTCGGCATTCTCCGCCTCGTCGACCAGGTGCGTCGCCCACAAGACGCCGACGCCTCGCGCGCGGAGGTCCAGCACATGACGCAGCAGGTCGCGGCGCGACGCGGGGTCGAGCCCCACCGTCGGCTCATCCATCAACAGGATGCGTGGCTCGTGCATCAGGGCCCGCGCCAGCTCGACGCGGCGCCGATTACCGCCCGACAATTCGCGCACCTTGCGGTTCGAAATGTCGGTGAGGCCGAGCTTGGCCATGACGTCGGCGAGGCGTCCATCC
>JASHUX010000092.1 GCA_030039775.1 Alphaproteobacteria bacterium
GCGTGATTGGGGAAGGCTTGTGTACGGGGTTGGTAAAGGCATAAAAATTCATGGTCGTCCCTACGAAAGCAGGGACCCAGGAGCAAGCATGTCGCCTATCCTGGATCCCCGCTTTCGCGGGAATGACGGAGAGAGGTACGGATTGGGGTCGATGAATTATCAGCAATTCTTCAAGAGCCGGCTCGATGCCTTGCGCGCCGAGGGGCGCTATCGCGTGTTCGCGGATCTCGAGCGCCGCGCCGGCGATTTCCCGCGCGCGTTCCACCACAATATCGGCGACGACATTACCGTCTGGTGCTCCAACGATTATCTCGGCATGGGCCAGCATCCGAAGGTGCTGGCGGCGATGCACGCCGCGATCGACCGGGTGGGCGCCGGCGCCGGCGGCACGCGCAATATCTCTGGCACCGTCCACGACCATGTCCTCTTGGAGCGCGAGCTCGCGGACCTGCACCGCACCGAAGCGGCGCTGATCTTCACGTCCGGCTACGTCGCCAACGAGGCAGCGCTTTCGACCATCGCCGGGCAGATGCCGGGCTGCATCATCTATTCCGACGCGCTCAACCATGCCTCGATGATCCAAGGCATCCGGCACAGCGGCGCCGAGAAGCACATTTTCCAGCATAACGACCCGGCCGATCTCGACCGGCTGATGGCGCAGGCCGATCCGACGAAGCCGAAACTGGTGTGCTTTGAATCGGTTTATTCGATGGATGGCGACATCGCGCCGATCGGCGCGATTTGCGACGTCGCCGACAAGCATGGCGCCATGACGTATCTCGACGAAGTGCATGCCGTCGGCCTCTACGGGGCGCGGGGCGCCGGCGTTGCCGAGCGCGACGGCGCGATGCACCGCCTGACCATTATCCAAGGCACGCTCGCCAAAGGGTTCGGCTTGGTCGGCGGCTATATCGCCGGCTCGGCCGCGATGGTCGATTTCGTGCGCAGCTTTGCGTCGGGCTTTATTTTCACCAGCGCCCTGCCGCCCGCCATCGCGGCGGGCGCCGTCGCCAGCATCCGCCACGTCAGAGAGGCGCGGGACTTGCGCGTGCTGCACCAGGAGCGCGCCGCGCGGCTGAAGCGCCGCCTGACCGAGGCGGGCCTGCCGGTGATGCCGAGCGTCAGCCATATCGTGCCGGTGTTCGTCGGCGACGCCAGCTTGTGCAAAGCGGCCTCCGACGATTTGCTCGACCGTCACCGTATTTACGTGCAGCCGATCAACTATCCGACCGTGCCGCGCGGCACGGAGCGCCTGCGCTTCACGCCGACGCCGCAGCACAGCGACACCGATATCGAGCATTTGGTCGCGGCGTTGACCGACGTGTTCGCGCGGCTGCCGATCCGGAAGGTGGCCTAGCAAATGTTCAAGGACCAGACCCTGCTTCCGGCCGAAGCGGTGCGTCTGGCGGCGCTGGGCTTCCTCGCCGAAGGGCCGCGGCGCTATGGCGACCTCGCGACCGAAATCCGCCATTTCATCGGCCTCGCCGTCGGCCCGTCGCTCGACCTGATGGGCTCATCGATCGAGCTCTTGCGCTACGAAGGGCTGGCGGCCACGCAGGACGATTTGTTGACGCTGGCGCCGGCCGGCGCCGACGCATTGCGCAAATTGTTGCAGGCGCCGTTGCGGGCGCCAACCAACGACGCCAGCCGGCTGGTGTTGCTGCTAAAGCTGCGCTTTCTCCATCATCTCGACGCGGCGGATCAGGCGGCGCAGCGCGCGCAAATCGCCGCGTCGCTCGCCGCCGAGCAAGCCCGGCTCAGCGAGTTGCGGCAACATCATGGCGCCGCCGCGCCGGCCTTGGCCGACTGGCTTGACGGCGATATCGCGACCCTCGAGGGCCGGATCAAAAAGTTCCGCCACGCGGAGTAAGCGCGCCTATAATCGGGGGATCCGAGGCGGGATCTCATGGACGGTACGGTTTCGGGTGAAGATCGGAACGAGCGGCGAAAAATCGCCAAGGTCGTTGCGCGCCCCGTCGTAACGCCGACGCCGCTGCACTTTTACCGTACCGCGTCAATGCCGTGCCCTTATGTCGCGGGCCGTGTCGAGCGCAAGCTGGTCACGGAACTGACCGGCCGCGACAGCACGCGGTTTTACAACGAGCTGTCTCGGGGCGGTTTCCGCCGCAGTCACCATCTTGCGTATCGTCCGGCCTGCGCCGGATGCAGCGCTTGTGTCCCGGTGCGCATCGTGGCGCCGGATTTCGCGCCCGGCCGCTCGCTGCGCCGCGTCGCCGCGCGCAACGCGGACGTCACGGTTCACGTCGACGAGCCGAAAGCCAATGTCGAGCAATTCCGCGTGTTCGCCAGGTACCAGCAATCACGCCATCACGACAGCGAGATGGCGTCGATGACCTATGGCGATTACCGCGCCATGATCGAAGACAGTCCTGTCGCGACGCGCCTGGTGGAGCTGCGCGGGCCGGATAGCCGTATCCTGGGCGGCTGCCTGGTCGATCTGTTGGATGACGGGCTGTCGGCGGTCTACAGCTTCTACGACCCGACCGACCACAGGCGCGGCCTCGGCACGTACTTGATCTTGGCGCTGATCGACGAGGCGCTACGCCGCCAGACGCCATACGTCTATCTGGGCTACTGGATCGCCGAGAGTCCGAAAATGGCCTACAAGTCGCGCTTCCGGCCGCTCGAAGGGCTTGGTGCGGACGGTTGGAGCCGGATCATGGCCTAAAGAGGCCGCCGAGATGCGTGCCGAATGTGCACAATGAAAATTTGGTGCGCAAATTCCGGCTACCGATGACTAGGGTATGTACCCAGATAAATAGTTGAACGACAAGGCGAAGCGTGATTCTCACCGTGGCTAGAGGTGGATCATGCGGTTTGATTTGAGCGACGAGGAGTGGAGAGTTGTCGAGCGGTTGATACCGCAGGCTCGGAAGAGCGGGCGGCAGGATGACCGGCGGATCATGAACGCGATTTTCTATATTCTGCGCCCTGGGGCGCCGTGGCGCGATTTGCCGGAGCGCTATGGCCCCTACACGACCGCCTATAACCGCTTCAATCGCTGGTCGCGGCGCGGCATCTGGAAGCGGATGTTCGATCGGCTCGCGGCGCAATCGCGCGACAGGCTTTACCTGATCGATTCGACCATCGTGAAGGCCCATCGCGCGGCGAGCGGCGCAAAAGGGGGGAGAAAAATCAGGCGATCGGCGTCAGCCGGGGCGGGCGCAGCACGAAAATCCACGCCGTCGTCGATGGCAAGGGCCGGCCGCTGAACTTCGTCGTCACCGGTGGCCAGGTCCATGACAGCCAAGTCGTCGAAGCGGTGCTCGACACGCCCAACGCCGATTGACACCGTCGCGGCATCGGGTTGGAGAAAGGCCTGCCGGATTGCCGCCGCGCCCATGGTGTGCTGGCCCTTGGGCACGTGGGCCAGGGCGTTGCGCATCCAATGGACGCGGCAGCGCTGCCATGTGGCACCGAGCACGCGGGTGATGGCGTGGCGCAAGCCGTCATGGGCATCCGAGATGACGAGCTTCACGCCTTTGAGG
>JASHUX010000093.1 GCA_030039775.1 Alphaproteobacteria bacterium
CGAAACCCTCCGCAACATAAGTCTCGGCGAAACGGGCGTAGGCGCGCCCGCTGATGCCGTTAAAGCCGGCGCACGTCGGAATCATCACGATGGCCGGGAAAGGTCCCGGACCCGAAGGCGTTCGAAGGTCGGCCTGCGCCCCTACCGGGTCGCCAACGCTCGCCAGCGCGATTCCCGCGAGGGCCGACACGATCCGAAGAAAAGCCCGCATGCGTGAATGGTATGAGCCAACGTGCGATGACTCAAGTGACGGCGGTCGACCCGCGACAATCACCACTATTTGACAACAGCTTCGCCTAGCGAAATGATAGAAATGTACGCGTTTAAGATCGAAGGATTCAGGGAGGTTGGGATCATATGACTAGGCAAAATGCGTTTGCGTGGGTCGCCACGCTGGGCTTGGCAGTTGCTGCTGCGGCCTCGGCGGCGTCGGCCCAGGACATCAAGATCGGCCAGACCATGCCCTACAGCGGGCCGGCCTCGGCCTATAGCGTCATCGGCAAAACCGAAGCCGCGTACTTCGAGATGATCAACGATCAGGGCGGCGTCAACGGCCACAAGATCGACCTGATCTCCGTCGACGACGGCTACGTTCCTGTGAAGACGGTCGAGCAGGTGCGCGATCTGGTCGAAAATCAGAACGTGTTGTTTCTGTTCAACACGCTCGGCACGCCGAACAATTTCGCGATTCAAAAATATCTGAACCAGAAAAAAATTCCGCAGCTCTTCGTCGCCACCGGCGCCGACCATTGGGGCGACTATAAAGACGATCCCTGGACGATCGGTTATCAGCCTTCTTATCAAGTCGAAGCGCGCATTTACGCCAAGTACATCTTGCAGAACAAGCCGAACGCCAAGATCGCGCTGCTCTATCAGAACGACGCGTTCGGCAAGGACTATCTGACCGGCCTCAAGGAAGGACTCGGCGCCAAGGCCGATATGCTGGTCGCGACCGAGACCTATCAGACGACCGATCCGACGGTGGATTCGCAGATCGTGTCGCTGAAGGGATCGGGCGCCGACACCCTGGTCGTTGCGGCGATTCCGAAATTCGCGGCGCAATCGATCCGCAAGGTCGCGCAGCTCGGCTGGAAACCGCTGTTCTTCATGTCCAACGTGTCGATCTCCGTGGCCTCGGTGATGAAACCCGCCGGCCTCGAAAACGGCGTCGGCATCCTTACCGGCGCTTACGGAAAGGACCCGACCGATCCCGCCTTCAAGAACGATGCGGACATGAAGCAGTACATGGTCTGGGTGAAGAAGTGGGACCCGTCCGCCGACCCGATCGATGTCAACGCCGTGTACGGATACGGCTTGGCGCACATCATGGTGCAAGTGCTGAAGCAATGCGGCAAGGATTTCAGCCGCGAAAACATCATGAAGCAGGCGGCGAATCTAAACTATACGCCGCCGATGCTGCTGCCCGGGATCACCGTGTCGACCGGCCCGACCGATTATCACCCCATCAAGCAGATGCAGCTTGCCCGCTTCGACGGCAAGACCTGGGTTCGGTTCGGCTCGATCATCTCCGGTGCCGCCGGAAGCTGAGCCGATCGTTCTGGAAATGTCGTTATGGCCCGCCATTTCGGCGGGCCATTTCTTTATGATGCCGCCGCTTCGGCGGTGCGCTCCCGCGCGCGTTTCTTGACGCTGTCGGACTTGAGCTGTCCGCAGGCGGCCAGGATGTCGCGCCCGCGCGGCGTGCGTACCAGCGCCGAATAACCGGCCTCGAAGATAACGTCGGAAAATTTCTGGATCGCCACGTCGCTCGAGCATTCATAGGGCGCGCCCGGCCACGGATTGAACGGAATCAGATTCACTTTGGCCGGAATTCCGGCAAGGAGGGCCACCAGGGCACGCGCCTCGGCGGGCGTGTCGTTGATGCCGTTGAGCATCACATACTCGAAGGTGATTCGCCGCGCGTTATGAGCGCCCGGATATTCACGGCACGCCTGGAGCAATTCCGCGAGCGGATATTTCTTGTTGAGCGGCACCAACTCGTCGCGCAACGGGTCGTTGGTGGCGTGGAGCGAGATCGCGAGATTGACGCCGAGCTCCTTCCCGCAACGCCGGATCATCGGCACCACGCCAGCCGTCGAGAGCGTGATCTTGCGCTTCGACACCGAGAGGCCTTCGCCGTCCATGGCAATTTTGATCGCCTTCGCGACGTTGTCATAGTTGTAGAGCGGCTCGCCCATGCCCATGAGAACGATGTTCGTGAGCTGACGATCGTCTTGCGGCGACGGCCATTCGCTCAATTGATCGCGCGCGAGCATGATCTGGCCGACGATCTCGCCTGCGTCGAGATTCCGCACCAAAAGCTGCGTTCCGGTATGGCAGAACCGGCAATTGAGGGTGCAGCCGACCTGCGACGACACGCACAGCGTGCCGCGGCCGTCCTCGGGGATATGGACGCACTCCGCTTCCTGCCCGTCGCCGAACCGCAGGAGCCATTTGCGCGTGCCGTCGCTCGATTGTTGACCGCGCGCAACCGCCGGGCGACCGACGACGTAGCGCCGGTCGAGCTCGGCGCGAAAGCTTTTCGCCAGCGTCGTCATCGCCGCGAGGTCAGTGGCGCCGCGGTGATAGAGCCAGTGCCAGAGCTGGCGCGTGCGGAACGGCTCGGCCCCGATCGCCGCCATCTCCGCCGCAAGTTCCTCGCGAGAAAGGCCGATCAGATCCTTGCGCGTGTCGCCGGCGGCGGCGCTAATCATCGCCGGATGCCGCAAGCCTTGTCGATCAGGTCCAGCGCCGACGTGAACCCGGTCAGGTCGTACGAGTCGGCGGTTGGCGTGCCGCGCTCCGGTTCCGCTTTGATCACGGCGTTGCGGCCGCGCGTCATGGCCCTCACGACCCGCTTATCGGTTTGCGCGTCGCGCGTCCAGGCACCGTCCTTATTGGTGAACAGCGGAAATTTTTGCCCGTCGATGTCGAGCAGCGCGTCGCTGTCCTGTTTCGCGCGGTAGCCCAGAATGAAATTGACGACATTCGCTACCTTGTCGGCCGGCCGGTGCGTCACGCTCATGCGCACGTCATCCGGCTTGGCGTGCCCTTTGTCGATCTTCGACGGTTTGCTCACCAGAAAACAGATTTTGCCGCCAGGCGCATCGTCCTCGTAGGCTTCCCACGTCCCGGAGGCACCGAGACGCGTCACCGGCGCGACCTTTTGCGCCGCGGCGGGGCGCGACGCGAACAGCGAGACCGACGCCCACGACAGCGCCAGCGCCGCCAGCGCGGCATAAAGTAATAGCCGATTCCGCATGATCCGAAAATTACCGAATTCGTCCGCCGCCGCAACCCCTATCCCGGCGGCCGACCGGAATCGCAGCGCCGCTCTTGCCTCCGCTCCGCGCGCGCGGCAAGGTGATCAGGACTCAAGCGCCGCCACCGCCGCCAAGGAGTTGCTCATGTTGCTCACGGCTCGATCTTTGGTGTGGACAGTGGCCGTGTTGGCCTTGCTGACGGTGGTGCCGGCGTTCGCCGAGGACGCGTACCAAATCGATCCGGCGATCGCGGCAAAGCTCCGGGCCATCGGCAACCGGATCAATGTCGGCGAAGCCGCCAAAATATACGTGCCGCTGCACGCCAACACGCCGAAGGACGGCGTCAAGCACACCGACAATCTTTCTTACGGCCGCGATCCGTTGGAGAAGCTCGATGTCTATGAGCCGGCCGCGCGTCCGGCGCGGCCCGTGCCGGTGTTCATTTATATTCACGGCGGCGGCTTTATGCGCGGCGACAAAACCAATCGCGGCATGGGCCCGTTCTACGCCAATCTCGGATACTGGTTCGGGCGTCACGGCGTCGTCACCGTGCTGGCGAATTACCGGTTGGCGCCGACGGACCCGTGGCCGGCGGGCGCCAACGACATAGCCGGCATCGTGGCCTGGACCCACGCGCATATCGCCAGCTATGGCGGCGATCCGAAACATATCGTCTTGATGGGGGAATCGGCCGGCGCGTCGCACGTCGCGGCCTACGCCCTCGAACGGCGCTTTCAGCCGCGGACCGGTCCCGGCCTCGCGGGCGCGATCTTGTTATCCGGCTTTTACGATCCCGCCTTTGAAACCAAGGCGGCGCCGCGCTTTGGCGCGAGCGGACCGGGCGCCCCGAACGAAGCGTATTACGGCAAAAACACTAGCCGCTACGCGATGCACGCCACGATGAAGCACCTGACTGGGCCGAAGCTGCCCATGCTGATCGGCTATAACGAGTTCGACCCGCCCGAAGCCCAGGTGGAGGCCGGCATATTGTTCGGCGATCTGTGCGAGCATTTCGGCGATTGTCCGGATCTGCTGTACATCCCCTACCATGTTAATGGCTCGGCCATGTTCACGATCGATACGCCGGACGAATGGATGGCGAACAAGCTCTTGGATTTCATCCGCACGCCGGGAGGATGAGGTTGGACCGAGACACCACACTGCGCGCGCGCCAGGCGAAACCAGAGGACGTCGACGCCATCGCCCGGATCGAGGTCGAGACCTGGCGCACCACATATCCCGGCATGCTGCCCGACCGCGTGCTTGTCGGCATGTCGGAACGGCGCCAGCGAGGTGCTTGGGTGAGCCTGGTGCGTTATCGGCCCGGCGATGTCATCGTAGTCGAAGACGGTGATGCCGGCGTGGTCGGTTTCGGCAATTGCGGCGCGCAGCGCGATCCGACTCTGCCGTTCGCCGGCGAAATCTTCACGCTCTATGTCGCGCTCGATGCGCAGAATCGCGGCGTCGGCCGGCAACTAGTCGGCGCGTTGTTCGAGCGGTTGTTGCATAACGGAAAGCCGTCCGCCCTGATCTGGGTGATTCGGGCCAACCCCTCGCGATTTTTCTACGAACATCTCGGCGGCAAATTCGTTCTGACGCGCCGCATCCGTGTCGGCGGCGAGATGGTCGAGGCTATCGCCTACGGCTGGCCCGATCTCGCCGCGTATCGCGCCGAGTAGCCGATTCGCCCCCTGCAGCGCTTTGCGTTATCGTCGCGGCCATGAGCCTCGACGAGAACGCGCTCGCCGGCGAAACCAGTCCCTATCTGCTCCAGCACAAGGACAATCCGGTGCATTGGCAGGCGTGGAGCGTGTCGACGCTAAGCGCCGCCCGCGCGCTCGACCGCCCGATCCTGCTGTCGATCGGCTATGCCGCTTGCCATTGGTGCCACGTCATGGCGCATGAGTGCTTCGAGCGGCCGGATATCGCGACGCAGATGAACGCGAACTTCGTCAACATCAAAGTCGACCGCGAAGAACGTCCGGATCTCGACACGATCTACATGAACGCGCTCCATGCCATGGGCGAGCAAGGCGGCTGGCCCTTGACCATGTTCCTGACTCCGTCGGGCGAGCCGTTCTGGGGCGGTACTTATTTTCCACCTGAGCCACGCTATGGCCGCCCGAGCTTCCCGCAAGTGCTGACCGCGATCGCGCGGGCTTACCGCGCCGATAAGGAAAATATCGCCAAGAACGTGGCGGCGATGAAAGAGGCGCTGGCGCGGCTCGGTGCGCCGCAAGCGGGCGACGATTTGTCGATGGAAATAACGGATCGCGCCGCGAAATCGCTCTTGGGCGCGATCGATTCCGTTAACGGCGGCTTTGGCGACGCGCCGAAATTTCCGCAAGTGCCGGCGCTCGAGACCGTGTGGCGCGGCTGGCGGCGCACCAAGGACCGCGGCCTACGCGACGCGACAACCCTCACCCTCGACCATATTTGCCAAGGCGGAATCTACGATCACCTCGGCGGCGGCTTCGCCCGCTATTCGACCGATGCGCGCTGGCTTGCACCCCATTTCGAGAAGATGCTCTACGACAATGCGCTGCTGATCGATTTGCTGATCGCCGTATGGCGGCAGGAGGCGCGGAGCCCGCTCTATGCCGAGCGCATCGCCGAGACGATCGGCTGGCTCGGACGCGAGATGCGTCAGCCCGGAGGCGGATTCTCGTCGAGCCTCGACGCCGACAGCGAGCATGAGGAAGGCAAATTCTATGTCTGGCACGAGGCGGAGATCGACGCCGCGCTCGGGCCGCGCTCGGCGCGCTTTAAGCAATTCTACGACGTGACGCCGCGTGGCAATTGGGAAGGCAAGACCATCCTCAATCGCCTCCGCCATCTCGACCGCGCAGACGACGCGACCGAACGCGAACTCGCGACGGATCGCGACGTGTTGTTCCGGGCCCGGGCGGCGCGCGTGCGGCCGGGCCTCGACGACAAGGTATTGGCCGATTGGAACGGCCTGACAATCACGGCGGTGGCCAATGCCGGACGCGTGTTCGGCCGCGCCGACTGGATCGCGCTCGCGCGCGGCGCCCATGATTTCGTGCGCCGCGACATGAACGCCGGCGGCGACCGGCTGTGGCACAGCTGGCGCGCGGGGCAGGCGCGCAACCAGGCGCTGATCGACGATTACGCCAACATGGCGCGCGCGGCGCTGGCGCTGTACGAAGCCGACGGCGACGACGCCGATCTCGCCCAGGCGGAAAAATGGGTCGTGGCGGCGATAAGATTTTATTGGGATGACGCGACGGGCGGCTTTTTCTTTACCGCGTCCGACGCCGAGGCGCTGATCGCGCGCACCAAACAGGCGCACGACGCACCCAATCCGTCCGGCAACGGAATGATGGCGGACGTTTTGGCGCGGCTCTACTACCTCACCGGCAAATCCGCTTATCGCGAGCGCGCCGAGCGGCTGGTGCGCGCATTCGCGGGCGACGCGCGCCGGAGCGTGTTCGGTCCCGGCGCCTTACTCAACGGCAACGAGCTCTTGCAGCGCGCCGTTCAGATCGTGATCCGCGGGATGCGCGGCGAAGCGGCGACGGAGGCGTTGCTGCGCGCCGTCAACGACGCGCCGCTCATGAACCTGGTGCTCGACGTCGTGCCGCCCGACCGCGATCTGCCCGAGGGCCACCCCGCGTTCGGCAAAGACGCGATCGGCGGAAAGGCGACCGCTTATGTCTGCGAAGGGCCGGTATGCTCGATGCCGCTTACGGACGCGGGCACGCTTGTGGCGGTACTGAAGGAGAAATGACGGTGCCGCGCTTGTCGCTCGACAGCCCGGTCGGCCGCCTCACCTTGTGCGAGGAAGACGGCTTCATCACCGGCCTGATCTGGGGCGGCAAGACGGCCGAGCCCGGCGAGCCGACGCCGCTCCTGCTGCGTGCCAAGCGCGAGATCGCCGCCTATTTCTCCGGCAAGCGCCGCGACTTCGATTTACCGGTGAAGCCCGACGGCTCCCCTGCCGAGATCAAAGTCTGGCAAGCGATGGCCGCTATCCCTTACGGCGAGACGCGCACCTATGGCGAGATCGCTAAAGCGACCGGCGTTAACGCGCGCGCGGTCGGTCAGGCGTGTGGGCGCAATCCGATTCCGATTTTGCTGCCGTGCCATCGCGTGGTCGCGGCGAACGGACTCGGCGGCTTCAGCGCGCCGGGCGGCGTCGATTGGAAAGGCAAGCTTTTGGTCTTGGAGCGGGCCCTGTTGCTTTAGGCGCTTACTGCGACGCGGGACCGGGCGAAATGCTGTTCAGGATCTGGAACAGCGGCACGACCACCGTGACGTTGTGGCCCAAGCCCATATTTTCGATGCTGGCCGAGGACGCGCCGGCATTCACCGAATCGTCCGGCGTGCGCGCGACCAGTTGCGAGTCTGACGTTTGAAACTGGCCGGTGGCTTGATTGTATTGATCGTTGGCCGGATCGAGCCGCGTATCGGGCGCCAACGTCAGCGACAGAGGATCGAAGGAATGCGCGGTGCGATCCTCGAAGGTGCTGCGCGGGACCATCGCGGTATCGGTTTTCGGCTTCGTGGTCTTGGCCGCCGCCTTATGCGTCGGCTTTTGTTTCTTTTCCGGGTGGGAGGTCGGTGCCGTCACCGTTGTTTCCTCTGCCCGCGGCATGGTTAATGCCGCCTGCGACAAGTGGGCATCCTGCGCCCGCGCAAGAGTCGGGATGGCTGCCGCTGCAACCATCGCCACAAATACGGTCATCGCGCGGATCCCGCGTCCCACCGCTTCGGTCCCTCCAAGGATTAGCTTAGCAAGGTCATGGCTTAAAATCACGTCCTTAAAGGGATGACAGATTTGCGACAGGCAATAAATCGACCGTTTCATGCGTAAGCCGATGGGCGGCGCTGGCTGTTGCGCGGCGTGCCGTGGCAAGATGCGACGGTTTTGAGGAGGATTGGGCCGGTGACCGAATTCGCAACCATCGAACAAGCGCTGCGCCGCGGCGCCGACCAAGCGCCCGCGATCGGCGCGCCGGAACAGCAACCGATGAATTTCGCGACGTTGCGCCAGCTCTTGGCCGCGACCGTCGTTCGGCTCAATGCGCTCGGCGTCGGGCGTAACGACCGCGTCGCCATTGTCTGCCCGAACGGCCCGCGCGCAGCGACCAGCTTCCTCGCGGTCGGCGCGGGTGCAACCACCGCCCCGCTGAATCCCGCCTATCGCGCGGACGAGTTCGAATTCTATCTCACCGATCTCAACGCCAAAGCGCTCGTGATCGAGGCCGGGTTCGACAGTCCTGCCGTCGGCGTGGCCCAGAAACTCGGCGTGCCGATCGTCGACATGGTGCCGCAACCGGATCCCGCCGGTGGCTTCACGCTCGAGCCGCGTGGCACGATCGCGAAGGGCGCGGCGCCGCGCGGATTTTCGCAACCGGACGACATAGCGCTGGTGTTGCACACGTCGGGCACCACGTCGCGACCGAAGATTGTACCCCTGTCTTCCGCCAATATCTGCGCGTCGGCGCGGAACATCGGCGCGACGCTCCGGCTGACGCCGGATGATCGCTGCCTCAACATCATGCCGCTGTTCCACATCCACGGCCTGATGGCGGCAACGTTGTCGTCGCTGACGGCCGGCGCCAGCGTTCACTGCACGCCCGGCTTCAACGCGCTCAAGTTCTTCGCTTGGCTCGATGACGTGCAACCAACGTGGTACACGGCGGTGCCGACCATGCATCAGGCCATCCTGCTGCGCGCCGGTCGCAACCAGGACAGCGTCGCGCGGTCGAAGCTGCGCTTCATCCGCAGTTCCTCGTCGTCGCTGCCGCCGACCGTGTTGGCGGAGCTGGAGGCGACGTTCCGCTGCCCTGTGATTGAGGCCTACGGCATGACCGAGGCCGCACACCAGATGGCCAGCAATCCGTTGCCGCCGGCGATACACAAACCGGGCAGCGTCGGCATCGCCGCGGGACCCGAAGTCTCGATCATGGATGAAGCGGGAAGTCTTCTGCCCCGCGGTGAAATCGGCGAAGTCGTGATCCGCGGCCCCAACGTGACTCGCGGCTACGACAACAACCCGAAGGCCAATGCCAGCGCTTTCACCAACGGCTGGTTTCGCACCGGCGATCAGGGCGTGATCGACGCGGACGGATATTTGTCGCTAACGGGGCGACTGAAGGAATTGATCAATCGCGGCGGCGAAAAGATTTCGCCGCGCGAGGTCGACGAGATTCTGCTGGACAATCCGGCGGTCGAACAGGCCCTGACATTCGCCCTGCCGCATCAGATGCTCGGGGAGGATGTCGCCGCCGCCGTGGTGTTGCGTGAGGGTAAGGAAGCGAGCGAGCGCGAGCTGCGCGACTTCTGCGCGCAGCGCCTCGCCGACTTCAAGGTGCCGCGCAAGATCGTGTTCCTCAAGGAGATCCCCAAA
Source organism: Alphaproteobacteria bacterium (assembly GCA_030039775.1). Taxonomy (GTDB): domain Bacteria; phylum Pseudomonadota; class Alphaproteobacteria; order ATCC43930; family CGMCC-115725; genus JAATGI01. Next base: position 9,640 of record JASHUX010000093.1, read on the forward strand.
GGCGCCACCGGCAAGCTCCAGCGTATCGGCCTCGCGGAGAAGCTGGGCCTCGGAAAGTGAAGATTTGCGTTTTTGGCGCGGGCGCGATCGGCGGCTATGTCGCCGTGCAGCTGGCGCGGAGCGGCGTCGAGACCAGCGTCGTCGCGCGCGGGCCGCATCTCGCGGCGATCCAGCAGAACGGCCTGACGCTCAAAATCGCAGGCGAGACACATACCGTCAAACTCGCCGCAAGCAACGACCCCGCGACGCTCGGCACACAGGACTACGTTATCGTCACGCTGAAGGCGCATCAGATCGCGGCGGTGGCGACGCAGATCAAGACGCTATGCGGACCGGACACCGCGATCCTTTACGCCGTCAACGGCGTGCCGTGGTGGTATTTCTACAAACTCGCGGGTCCCTACGAGAATCGCCGCGTCGCGTCGGTCGATCCCGGCGGCGCGATCTGGGACGCACTTGGCCCGGAGCGCGCGCTTGGCTGTGTCGTGTTGCCGGCAGCGGAGCTGGTGGCGCCCGGCGTGGTCGAGCATCGCGACAGCGACCGGTTTCCCATCGGCGAGCCTGACGGCGCCAAAAGCGCGCGCGCGACGGCGCTGTCGCAGACGATGGTCAAGGCGGGCCTGCGCGCGCCGGTGCGGACGCGCATCCGCGACGAGATTTGGGTCAAGCTCTGGGGCAACGTCGCCTTCAACCCGGTGAGCGCGCTGACTGGCGCAACCCTCAAAGCCATCGTCGATGATCCCGATCTGCACGTTCTGGTACGCACGGCGATGCTCGAAGCGCGGCGCGTCGGCGAGGCGCTCGGCGTTACCTTCGCCGTCGATGTCGACCGGCGCATCGCCGGCAGTGCCGAGGTCGGCGAGCACAAGACCTCGATGCTACAAGACCTGGAACGCGGACGGCCGATGGAGATCGACCC
>JASHUX010000094.1 GCA_030039775.1 Alphaproteobacteria bacterium
TGCGAGCCATATATCCGCCGCCGCGCCGTCCGGCATATGGAGAAGGGCCGCGTCGTCATCTGCGCCGCGGGCACCGGCAATCCGTTCTTCACCACCGACACGGCCGCCGCGCTGCGCGCCTCCGAACTCGAATGCGACGCGCTGCTTAAGGCCACCAAGGTCGACGGGGTCTATTCCGCCGACCCGATGAAGGAACCCGATGCGACCCGGCACGAGCGCCTGACCTACATGGACGTGCTGTCGCGCGATTTGCAGGTGATGGATGCGGCGGCGATTTCGCTGGCCCGCGAGAATCGCATTCCGATCCTGGTATTCTCCGTTCACCATGAGGGCGGCCTGGCAGAGGTTGTGCAAGGGAAGGGCCGCTACACCGTCATCACCGAATGAGGCAAGAAACGTGGCCGAAGATCCAGTCATCATCGAGTTGAGACGCCGCATGGACGCCGCGCACGAAGTGCTGCGCAGGGAACTGACAGGGCTACGGACCGGTCGCGCCTCGGTCAGCCTGCTCGATCCGATCCATGTCGAAGCATACGGCAACAATATGCCGCTCAAGGAAGTCGGTACGGTGAGCGCGCCCGAAGCGCGGCTGTTGGTGGTGAGCATCTGGGACAAGGGCATCGTCAAGGCGGCCGAGAAAGCGATCCGCGAAGCGCCGCTCGGCCTCAACCCGCAAGTCGACGGCCAGACCATTCGGGTGCCCATCCCGGCCTTGAGCGAGGACCGCCGCAAAGAGCTGACGCGGGTCGCCGCGAAATACGCGGAGGAGGCTCGGGTGTCGGTGCGCAATGTTCGGCGAGACGGCATCGACGGACTTAAGAAGAAGGAAAAGGCACATCAGATCACCGAAGACCAGCTGAAGCGCCTCGAGAAAGAAATCCAGGGCCTGACGGACACGGAGGTCAGAAAGATCGACGCAACGTTGGCGCAAAAGGACAAGGAAATCCTTCAGGTCTGATCGGATGGACGGAATCGAATCCAGACGCTCGCCGCCTACCCACGTCGCCATCATCATGGACGGCAACGGCCGCTGGGCGAAAACGCGCGGCTTGCCGCGCGTTGCCGGGCATCGCCGCGGCGCCGAGGCGGTTCGCCGCACCGTCGAGGCGGCCGCGGAACTCGGCGTTTCGTATCTCACGCTCTACGGTTTCTCCTCAGAGAATTGGAAACGTCCGCCCGGCGAGATTCACGATCTGATGGGGCTGTTGCGCCATTATCTCCGCGCCGAGATTGCCGACTTGCACCGTAACGGCGTTCGTCTGCGGATCATCGGCGAGCGCGACCGGCTCGGCCCCGACATCATCACGCTCATCGAAAATGGCGAGCGCCTGACGCAGGAGAATACGCGCCTCAACCTGACGATTGCGCTCTCCTACGGCGGCCGCGGCGAGATCGCGCTGGCCGCGCGCCGGCTGGCGCGTCTGGTCGAAGCCGGCCGCCTTTCCGCCGATGCGATCGATGAGAATGCGGTGGCCGGTCAGCTTCTGACGGTCGATATGCCTGATCCCGACCTGATCATCCGCACCAGCGGCGAGCAGCGCATCAGCAACTTCCTGCTGTGGCAATCGGCCTACGCCGAATTGGTCTTTGTAGACACCTATTGGCCGGATTTCGGCAAAGCCGACCTCGAACGCGCGATCAGCGATTTCTGCGGCCGCGAGCGGCGTTACGGCGCCACCGTCGAATCCCGTTGAACGGTCCTGCGATGGCGCGGCCGTCGAGGGCGCTGCGCCTGCGGATCGCGTCGGCCCTCGTCCTCGTTCCGATTGCGGTTGCGGCGGTATGGTTCGGTCCGCCGTGGATCACGATTGTCGTCGGGGTGGCCGGCTTGGCGATGGCGTGGGAACTGAGTCGCCTCGCCACCACACGGCAGTTGCGCCGCCAGGACTGGGCGTGGATCGCCATTGGCACGATCTGGATCGCGAGCGGCTGTGCGGCCTTCCTGTGGCTTGCCGCGACGGCCGGTCCGTTGGTCGTATTTTGGCTACTTGGAGTGGTTTGGGCGACCGATATATTCGCTTATTTCGTCGGGAAAGCCATCGGCGGACCCCGCCTAGCGCCACGATTGAGCCCGAACAAAACCTGGGCCGGCGTCATCGGGGGGCTGGTTGGCGCCACTGTTGCCGGCCTTATCGCCGCCCTGGCCTCGCATTCGCCGATAATCTCCATCACTTGCGTCAGCTTTGCCCTCAGTCTCGTCGCGCAAGCCGGCGATTTGGCGGAATCTTGGGGTAAGCGGCATTTTGCCGTGAAGGACGCCAGTGGCCTTATCCCAGGCCATGGCGGTGTGCTCGACCGGCTCGACGGGCTCCTCGCGGCAACCCAAGCACTGGCACTGTTAACATTCATTAGCGCGGTTCACATTGGCTAGCGCAACACAATTTTGCCAAAGAGTGCCGACAACTTTCCTGCTATCGTCGAGTCCCGACTCGGGGTAGGTGGTTAACTGCTCCTGGCTATTAAAGAAATTGGATGGTGCGCATGGGCTTTTTGACGGGTGGCCTTAGCTACATTGTTCCATTCCTGATCGTCCTGACGATTCTCGTTTTCGTGCATGAATTGGGGCATTATCTGGTCGCCCGCTGGAACAAGGTACGTGTTGAGGTGTTTTCGATCGGCTTCGGGCCCGAATTGTTTGGCTGGACCGATCGCGCCGGAACACGTTGGAAAATCAGCGTGTTACCTCTAGGCGGCTACGTCAAGATGTTCGGCGAGGGCGACCTCAGTCCGGGTCGTGAAAGCGACATGCGCGAATTGACCCCTGCGGAGCGGGTCGTTTCATTCAAGCACAAGCGGCTGCCGCAACGAGCCGCCGTGGTGGTTGCCGGGCCCGCAGCTAATTTTATTTTTGCGGTCGTCGCATTCGCGCTAGTGTTCGCTACCGTCGGTCAGAGCGTAACCCAGCCAATTGTCGGACAAGTGATGCCGGGATCGGCGGCCGCGGCCGCTGGGCTCCAACCAGGCGATCGATTCGTAGCCGTCGACGGCGCTAAGATCGCGCGCTTTGAGCAAATTCAGCAGATCATCGGCCTTAATACAGGTACGACGATACCGATCGTCGTCGATCGCGACGGCAAGAACGTTGCTCTGGCAGCCACGCCCCATATCGTTATCGATACCGACCATTTCGGAAATCAGCACACCATTGCGCGGCTCGGCGTGACGGCCAAGGCGGGCACGCTGGTTCGCCTGGATCCTGGGACCGCGGTATGGCATGGCGTGCAGCAGACCTGGAGCATCACGGCCGGAACGGTCGAGGCGCTGTGGCAGATGATTTCTGGCCGGCGTTCAGGTGAAGAACTCTCCGGCCCCGTCGGTATCGTACGGATGTCAGGTGAAGTTGCAACTGGCGGCATTATTGCGTTGATCGGGTTCATGGCCGTTCTGTCCGTCAATCTCGGCCTGATCAATTTGTTTCCGATCCCCGTTCTTGACGGGGGACACTTGCTGTTTTATTTCGCTGAGGCGATACGAGGAAAACCGCTGGGCCACCGGGCGCAAGAGTTCGGCTTCCGCTTGGGTCTCGCGCTAGTGCTTACCCTGATGGTGTTCGCGACCTGGAATGATTTTGCCCGGCTTCATATCGTCGCGTTCATCAAGGGACTTATGACCTAACCGAACGTACAAACGGTCCGAAATCGAGGCGGGGGGGTAGTGTTGCGTTTTCAATGGGCTATCGTCGCGGTGTGCGCCGCTATTACGGCTGCGTCAGCCATCGCGATCTCCCTGCCGCCGCCGAGCAACGCCCAGGTTGCATTGGGAGGAACGATTTCCGAGATCCGAATTGAAGGCGCACAACGCGTTGAGCCGGAGACCGTCAAGTCGTACATGACCGTGCAACCTGGCGATCCATTCGATCCAGATCGCATCGATCGCACGCTAAAGGCATTGTTTAACACTGGGCTTTTTAGCGACGTCCGTCTGAGCCGTGTGGGTAACGCCCTCATCGTGAAGGTCGTCGAGAATCCGGTAATCAATCGAGTAGTTTTCGAGGGCAATCATAAGCTCTCAGACGATAACCTGCGTGAGGAGGTTCAGGAAAAGCCGCGCCAGGTTTTTACCCACACCAAAGTGCAAAGCGACGTGCGCCGCCTTTTGGAGCTCTATCGCCGTAGCGGCCGATTTGCAGCCACGGTCGATCCGAAGATTATCAAATTACCGCAGAACCGTGTCGACCTCGTGTTCGAAATCAACGAGGGCTCGGTTACGGAGGTGCGCAGTATCAACTTCGTGGGCAATTACCATTTCAGCGCGAGCAAATTGCGCGGCATCATCCAAACCAAGGAATCCCGGTGGTGGCGGTTTCTTAGCACCGACGACAACTACGATCCGGATCGCGTTACCTACGACCGCGAGCTGCTGCGTAAATTTTATCTGAGTCAAGGCTACGCCGACTTCCGTGTTGTGTCGGCGGTAGCGGAATTGACGCCGGCCCAAGACGGATTTCTCATTACGTTTACTGTCGACGAAGGCACGCGTTACCGGTTCGGTAAAATAACTGTCGAGAACCAATTCAAGGATGTCGGCGCAGCAGAGATCCACGCTGCAATTCCGGCGAAGGACGGCGAATGGTACAACGCCGATCTGATCCAGAAATCGATCAGCAACATCACCGATACGTTGGGCAATCACGGTTACGCGTTCGTAACCGTCACGCCGCGTATTCGTCGCGATCCCATCAAACATACGATCGACATCGCTTTCGGCATAAAGGAAGGACCGCACGTCTATGTCGAGCGTATCGACATCAGCGGCAACGTTCGCACCCTGGACAAGGTAATCCGCCGCGAATTCCGCCTTGTCGAGGGTGACGCCTTTAACAGCACGAAACTCCAACGGTCGGAGCAACGCATCAAGAATTTGGGCTTCTTCAAGAAAGTCGACGTCACCAACAAGCCGGGCAGCGCACCGGACAAAACGGTTCTCGACGTAAAGGTCGAGGAACAGTCTACGGGCGAATTCTCGGTGGGCGTTGGTTATTCGACGGCCGAAGGTCCACTGGCCAATATTGGGGTCCGCGAGCGCAATCTGCTCGGTACCGGCGACGATTTGCGCATCAACACGCTCATCGCGTTTCTGACCCAGCAGGCCGATTTAAGTTTCACCGAGCCCTATTTCCTGGATCGTAATTTGGCGGCGGGCTTCGATCTGTTTGTGATGAACAACGACTACCAGGAATATGCGCAATACAATCAGTTCTCTTACGGCTTGGTCCTGCGAGCCGGTTACCAAATCAACGAGGATCTCCGTCAGACCCTGCGCTATACCATCCGCTCTGACACGATCGACGACATTGAATCGACAGCGTCTCCTTACATTCTGGCCGACGAAGGGCAGCGTTGGACTTCGGCGATCGGACAGACGTTGCTGTTTGACCGCCGTGACAATCGGTTGGAACCAACCACTGGCTACTATGCTTCATTGTCAACCGATCTGGCTGGCGTGGGCTTCGGTTCGCGCTATTTCCGGACCGTCGTCAAGGCGGCATACTACTATCCCATCGCCCCAGGATGGGTTGCCAGCGTGTCCGGCGAGGCCGGCAACATCGTCGGCATCGGACAGCCGGTCCTGCTTGAGGATCGCTTTTTTGTAGGCGGTGACAATTTGCGCGGTTTCCAGGTCGGCGGCGTCGGTCCGCACGATCTGGTTACCGGCGATTCGCTCGGCGCCAACAATTATTACACCGGTACGCTCAATCTTGATTTTCCCATGGGCTTGCCCGAGGAATTGGGCGTGAAGGGACACACCTTCGTCGATTTCGGATCGGCATGGGGCATCGACCAAAGACCGCTGTTCAATCCGACCTACGGGGTTGTCGATCCGATTGGAGACTCGCCGTCTATCCGCGTAGCGCCCGGTGTCGGTGTATTGTGGAAATCGCCACTGGGCCCGATCGATCTTGATCTCGCATACGCGGTCAAAAAAGAACCGTATGATAAGCGTCAATTGTTTTGGGTCAGTTTCGGATCCAAATTCTAGGAACGAGGACTCACCATGCAATCCTGGTTAGTGCGTGCGGCTTGTTGCGCCGTCTTCATTGGAATTGGTGCGGTGTGGGCTGCGCCGCCTGTCTGGGCAGCCGACAAGAGCGCGCTAGTCCCGGCCGTGCTTGTCGTCGATTTGCCGCAGGTATTGCATGCCTCGAAAGCCGGCCAAGGGGTGCAGAATACCGTGGGCGAGGCAATGCAGGCCTATTCCAAGGACGTCGCGCGCGAGGAGGACGATCTTCAACGGATGCGCGCAGATCTAGAGCGTCAACATACCGCGTTGTCACAACAGGCCCTCGATGCCAAAGCCAAAGCGTTGCAGCTGCGGTATCAAGAACTGAACCGTAATGTTCAGGCCAAGCGGCAGGCGATGCAACAGGCGTACAACGACGCTATGTTGAAAGTGGAAAAGACCGCGCTCAATATCGTTACCGAAATGGCGAAAGAACGTGGCGCAAATTTGGTGGTGCTGAAACAAGCTGTCGTATTCAGCCCGGAATCTTCGGATGTCACAACGGAGGTATTAGCGCGTCTTGACAAAAGCATGGCCTCGGTTGCCGTGGCGCTCCCCAAAACAGGTGAGGCCCCGACGACTGCGCCGCGGCGCGAGCGAAGAACTTCGCAAAAGGGAAAGAACCAGCCGCAGGAATCGGCGCAGCAGCCGCCTGTGTTAAACTTGGAGCCGCAGCAATAGGCATGACGGATCCGGGCTTCTTTGAAGTTGCTGGTCCTTTCACGGTCGCAGACATTGCGGTTCGGGTTGGCGCAACGGTAGCTGGCGCATTGGCACCTGATCGAATGCTCCGCGACGTAGCACCGCTGCAGACCGCCACGTCGGAGCAGTTGTCGTTCATCGATAACCGGAAGTACCTCACGGCTTTCCGAAATTGTGGCGCGGGCGCAATTCTCGTGCATCCGTCTCTAGTCGACGAAGCGCCATCCAGCGTGTGTTTGCTGGTGACGGAGCGACCCTACCGCGCCTATGCCGTCGCGGCGCAGGCCTTTTATCCCGAGCGCCCCCCACTACCGGGGATTTCGCCGGACGCACGCATCGAGCCGACAGCACACATCGGCGACGGCGCGCGTGTCGAGGCCTTCGCCGTGATCAGCGCACACGTGCGAATTGGTCGGCGGTGCACCATCGGGCCCGGCAGCGTCATCGGTGCGGGATGCATCCTTGGTGACGACGTTCGGGTGGGTCCCCACGTATCGATCAGTCACGCGATCATCGGTTCGCGTGTTCGGCTTTATCCTGGCGTGCGCATCGGCCAGGACGGTTTCGGCTTTTCGCCAGACCCCGAAGGTTTTGTTAAAGTGCCGCAACTTGGCCGCGTCATCGTCGGCGATGACGTCGAGATCGGTGCCAACTGCACAGTTGATCGAGGCGCGGGACCAGATACGGTCATCGGGGCCGGCACCATGATCGACAATTTGGTGCAGATTGGGCACAACGTTCAGATCGGGCGGAATTGCGTGCTGGTGGCGCAGTCAGGAATCTCCGGCAGCACGCGGCTTGGAGATTTTGTCATGATCGGCGGTCAAGCGGGACTGGTTGGTCATCTCGAAATCGGCGACGGTGCACGGATCGGCGCGAAAGCCGGCGTACCGAACAATGTCGCGGCGGGCGAAACCGTGCTTGGATCGCCAGCGGTCCCAATTAAGCAGCATCATCGGCAGGTTGCGGTGCTAAAGCGACTCGCCGTAAAAAAAGTCGGATGACATGGCGGTCGATCGGCCTGACGAGATCGAAGGGATTGGTCCGGAGCGGATCAAGCAAATGATCCCGCACCGCGAACCGTTCCTGATGATCGAGGGCATCACCGATATCGTCCCCGGCGTGAGCGCGATTGGCGTGAAGCAGCTCACCGGTGAAGAAGATTATTTTCGCGGCCACTTTCCTACGCGCAAGGTGATGCCGGGAGTCTTGATCATCGAAACCATGGCACAGACCGCGGCTGCCTTGGT
>JASHUX010000095.1 GCA_030039775.1 Alphaproteobacteria bacterium
CGGTGCAATCAGCGCCCATTCGGCGTCGGTCAGATCGCTCGGATAACGTAGACCGCGACGTTCGGCGGCACGGCGATGTTCACACTTCCACATGTGGCACCCATCGGTTGCGATTCGGGTGCCACATAAGGAATCACAAACGATTCATCCGACTCAACAACTTTCGGGATCGGCTCTAAGCGCCGAATGCTGCGCAAGGCCTAAAGCCGACGCGGGAATAAAATTTCAAGGCTTCCGGCTGGCGTTTGCCCGTTTCCAACCGCAGCACTCCAAGGCCCGCCGCCCGCGCCTCGCCTTCGAGCCGAACCAATACTGCGTCGGCGACACCGCGCCCGCGGTGCGTCGGGCGGACATACATCCGTTTCACTTCGGCGAAATCGGCGAACAGCGCCACGCCGCCGCAACCGACCGCGACGGCGGCAATACGCGCCACGAAGAAGCGGATGTTGGGCTGAAAGATCGCGTCGATCGTGAGGCCGTGCCGCTGCTCCGGCGGATAGGCGGCCGCCAAAATGTCATCAAGCTCGCGAATCAACGCGCGCACCTCATCGGTGGGCGTTGCCGTCGTCTCGATCGTGATGTCACGACTCGTATCCATGGCCTTGCATTTTAGCGGTCCGCGTCGCCTAGAATACAAGGGGATCGGATCAAACACGTACCGTGCGCGAAAAAGAACTTCGCATCGCCTTGGTTTGTTTCGGCGGCGTCTCGCTCGCGGTCTACATCCATGGCATCGGCAAGGAAATCCTGAGACTTGCCCGCGCCTCGAGCGCCATTCACGCGACGGACCGGGCGGCGCGCCCGACGGCGCGCTTCGGCGATAAATTCGATCTGACCAATCCGGAATACGACACGGAATCGATCTATTTCGAATTGCTGCGCGAGATCGGGCGGACGATCGATCTCCGTGTAATCGTGGATATCGTCGCCGGCGCGTCCGCGGGCGGCATCAACGGCACCATGCTGGCCCGCGCCCTCGCGCATGACCTACCGACCGAAAAGCTGCGCGACCTCTGGCTCGACGGCGCCGACGTGACGCAGATTTTGGCGCCCGAGGCGCGCGCAACCGCCCGCAGCAAATGGTTCATGCGCCCGTTCATCTGGAGCCTCGGAATGATGCGCGGCACCGATGAATTCCGGGACAGCGAGATGCGGCACAAATTGTCGCTGTTCGTGCGCTCGCGCTGGTTCAAGCCGCCGTTCGACGGCACGCGCATGGCCGAATTGATGTACGACGCCGCGGTGAGCATGGGCGAACCGGCGAAGGCGACCGCCTCCTTGTTGCCCGCGGGACATCGGCTCGATCTGTTCGTGACGCTGACCGACCATCACGGTTACGAGCGGCGGCTCGAAATGCACGATCCGCCGGCGATCGAGGAACGCGAGCATCGTCACATCCTTCATTTCAGCTATCGCCGGTGGCCGAATGGGGAGATCGAGAGCGATTTCGACTTGGCCGACGCGCCGGCACTGGCATTCGCCGCGCGTGCCACCTCGTCTTTTCCCGGCGCGTTTCCGCCGGCCCAGATCGCCGAAACTGACCGGCTCATGGCTGCGCGCGGTATCGCCTGGCCTGGCCGCGACAAATTCATCACCACGAATTTCCAGCCCTATCTGCGGGCCGGTCTCGATCCGGCGACGGTCTCTTTTCTCGACGGCTCCGTGCTCAACAACAAGCCGTTCCGCGAGGCGATCAACGCCATAGCCGGCCGCCCCGCCTACCGCCAGGTCGACCGGCGCCTGGTCTATGTCGATCCCGATCCTGACCGGCCACGGACGAAGACAAACGAACGCGTGCCAGGTTTTTTCGCCACGCTGAAGAGCGCGTTGTCGGACATTCCTCGTAGCGAACCAATCGCCGACGAACTTGAGTGGGTCAGCGGGTTCAATCGGCGCGTCCGACGCACCAAGGAACTGGTCGACGCGGCAAGGCCGCACATTTCGGATTTGGTTGCGTCGGCGATTCCGCTGTCGGATGCGGGCGCGATCACAGCCGAGCAAATCCAAACCTGGCGCGAGACCGTGAACGACACGGCGGTGCGCAACGCCGGTTTCGCTTATGAGGGTTATGTCCGCCTTAAACTGGCTTCGGTGCGGGCGCTCGTGTCGCGGATGGTGGCGGAGATGCTGCAGCTCAGCCCGGCGTCACCGGAAGCGCGGGCGATCGGCGAGATCGCCGATCTATGGGCGCGCCGCGCCGGGCCGCGCTACGGCACCGAGCGTCGCTGGGTCGATTTCCTTCTCGCCTTCGACCTCGACTACCGCAAGCGGCGACTCTATTTCCTGATTCAAGGGCAAAACCGGCTTTACGGCATGCTCGACGAGAAGGAGCCCGGCAACGCCGCTGCAGCTACTGCGGTCGACCGGCTGAAACGCGAGTTCTATCGCTGCCTCGACAGTTTGCGGCACCGCGAGGCGCCCGATTTTTTCAGCGCCGAAGTTCGCGCGCGCGCCGCCGGGCTGTTCGCAGGGCTAACGTATCCGATCGGCCCATTCGTCGAGCGGAACGAAGCCGCAATCGGCGCTCTGATCAATATGATGGCGACGGAAATCGCGCTCGACGAGACGACGCGCGACCTCGACGCCCTATTGGCGTCTCTCGAACCGGCGGCGTGGCCGTCGTGGGCGCGCCGCGAAGTGCTAGTCAACTATCTCGGCTTTCCGTTTTGGGACGTGCAGACACTGGCGATGACCAATTGGCGCGACATGGTCGAGTTCGACGAAATTCTCGTCGATCGCATCAGCCCCGACGACGCCAAGAGCTTCGCCGCGACCGCCGCTGCCAATAGCCTGAAATGCACCGGTCTCGGTCATTTTGCAGGATTCTTTTCGCGCGGCTACCGCGAGAACGATTATCTGTTGGGCCGGTTGCACGGCGTCGAGCGGCTGATCGACATTGTCTGCGACGCCGCCGCGACTAGCGGCGCCAGCGGGGGGATCGACATCGACGATCTGAAGCGCCGGGCCTTCGCGATCGTGCTCGATGCCGAGGCGTCGCATCTGCCGAGCTGCGCGGCGCTGATCCGGAACCTGCGGCGTGTGCTTTCAGGCGATGCACCTGCGATGGCTTCGGCAGCGGCCTAGCAGGCTGTTGAAAAACCGGTAGCGGTTATTGGCGAGACATGATTCAGTCGAGGGGGATTTTTTGTTGAGGATCATGATGCGGGGATCGGACGGGGGTTTGGGTGAGCTATTTTCGTATGTGAATCTGGAGGATCGGGTTCGGGGTGATCATCCGCTGCGGACGATCCGCGGGATAGCGAACGCGG
>JASHUX010000016.1 GCA_030039775.1 Alphaproteobacteria bacterium
AGCCCGACCGGGCCATGGATCTTCGCCATCTGCTCGTCGGTGAAACCGAGCGCGCGCAACCGCTCGAGTCGCCGCCCGTGAGTCTTCCGCGATCCCAGCGCACCGATATAGAAGGCGTCGGATCGCAACGCTTCGGCCAAGCCCGGATCGTCGAGCTTCGGGTCGTGCGTCAGCGTCACCACGGCGGTGCGGCGATCGGGGCGCAATTGTTTCATGGCGTCGTCCGGCCACTCGCCGTTGATGGTCACGTCGGGAAAGCGCTCAGCACTGGCAAAAGCGCTGCGCGGATCGATGATGGTGACCAAATAGCCGGTGAGCGCCGCCATGCGGGCGAGAGGCTGAGCGATGTGCACGGCGCCGACGATCAGCATTCTGAGGCGCGGATTGAAGATTTCGATGAAGATCTTGCCGTCGCCTGTCATCACCGCGTCGTTCTCGTCACGATCCCAGGCGCGCTTGACCGCATCCAAGATGACGTCCGTAACGGGCAAATTTCCCGTAACCTCAGTGCCTTCAATCAGGCTTTGCTGGCCGCTCTTGAGGTTTGTCGCGAGTGCCGCGGCCTTACCGGAACGGCTCGCGCCAAGCGCTTGATTTAATAGCTTTATGTTCATTCGACGCGCTCGACATAGACGTCGATTTTGCCGCCGCAGGCGAGACCGACTTCCCAGGCCCGCTCGTCGGTCACGCCGAAGGACAGCACCCGCGGCTGACCGTCCTTGATCGCCTTGAGCCCCTCCTCGATGACCGCGCCTTCAACGCAGCCGCCCGACACCGAGCCGAGAAAATTGCCGTCGTCGGCGATCACCAATTTTGAGCCGCTCGGCCGGGGCGACGAGCCCCAAGTCGAAACCACGGTGGCCAAGGCCACGCCCTTGCCCTCATCGCGCCATTTCGCGGCTTGACCGAGGATCTGTTCGTTGTCGCCAGCGCTTTCCATGCTTACCTCGCTTCCTGCCAAGAAGCCGCGGCATCAAGACGCCGCGGCCCCGGCTTACTCAAGGCCAAAACCAGCTCCTCCAGGCTTTCGAGGCTGTGGACGGGCCGGAACTCATCGACATGGGGCAGGATTGCCCGCACTCCTAGTGATTTTGGCGCAAACCCCTCGTAACGCAACAGCGGGTTCAGCCAAATGAGGCGACGGCTCGATTTGTGGAGCCGCTCCATCTCGCGGCCGATATCGGTCCCGGCGTCGCGGTCGAGCCCGTCGGAGATAAGAATCACCACGGCGCCCTGCCCCAGTACCCGGCGCGACCAGTCGCGATTAAAGATGTGGAGGGCATGGCCGATGCGCGTGCCGCCTGACCAGTCTTCGACCGCGCCGGCCACGGCGTCGAGCGCGTCGTCCACGTCAGCTTCGCGCAAATATCGTGTGATATTGGTGAGCCGCGTGCCGAACAGGAACGTGTAGACGCGGTCGCGGTCGTTGGTGACGGCATGGACGAAATGCAGGAACACGCGGCTATAGCGCGCCATCGAGCCGGAGATATCGCACAGGATCACCAACGGCGGCGGGCGCGAGCGGCGGCTGCGCCGTTTCAGCGCCAACAATCCGCCCGACCGCATCTGAGCGCGGAGCGTGGCGCGCATATCGGCGCGCGCGCCGCGGGGATCGGCCTCGAAGCGTCGCGTCGGCACGTCGCGGATCGGCAGGCGCATGTGGCGGATCGTGACCTTGGCGCGCCCCAACTCCTCGAGCGACATCTTCTCGAAATCCATTTTCTGTAGGACCTCGCGCTCGGAGAAGGTCATGCGCGCGTCGACATCGAGTTCCTGCTTCTGCTCGCGCTCCTGGCCTTCGGCCAGCCCCGGCGCTTTCAGCGCTTCGGCGAGACGCCGGTTCATTTCCTCTCCCGGCGACACCTCGGTGCGGAGGTCGGGCATGAGCATCTGCATCATGCGTTCGAGCAGTTGCGGATTGCGCCAGAAGATGTGGAACGCCTGGTCGAATAGCTCGCGTTGGTCGCGGCGATTCACGAACACCGAATGCAGTGTCCAGTAAAAGTCGTCGCGGTTTTCGATGCCGGCCTTCTGCAGCGCTTCAACCGCGACCAGCACTTTGCCGGGGCCGATCGGCAATCCCGCGGCGCGGAGCGCGCGGGCGAAATACATGATGTTTTCGAGCAACCGTCCGTCGCCCAAAGGCCGCGCGGGCAGGGTGAGCGCGTCGTCCGGCATCGCGACTACTGCGCCGCCGCAAGCTCCTGCTTGACCTGGCGCAACAGGCGCTCGGCCTCGGAGCCTTGGATTTTCATGATGTCGTCCTGGTACTTCAGCAGCACGCCAAGCGTGTCGTTGATCGCTTCGGGCGTCAGCGCCAGCACATCGAGCTGCGACAGCGCATGGGCCCAGTCGATGGTCTCTGCGACGCCCGGCAGCTTGAACAGATCCTTCATGCCGCGCAGTTTTTGCACGAACGCGACGACCTCACGGCTCAAGCCTTCGGCGGCGTCCGGCGCCTTGATGTGCAAAATCTCGAGCTCGCGCGCGGCGTTCGGGTAATCGACCCAAAAATAGAAGCAGCGCCGCTTCAGTGCGTCGTGAATCTCGCGCGTGCGGTTCGAGGTAATGACCACGATCGGCGGATGCTCGGCCTTCACCGTGCCGACTTCGGGTATAGTGATTTGGAAATCCGACAGGGTTTCGAGCAAATAGGCCTCGAACGGTTCGTCGGTGCGGTCGAGCTCGTCGATCAGCAGCACCGGCGGGCCGGCGATGTCAGGCTCCAACGCCTGCAGCAGCGGCCGTTTGATGAGGAACTGGTCGGAGAAAATGTTTTCCTCGACCGTGTCGCGGCTTTCCTCGCCGGTCTCTGCCAGGCGAATCTCGATCATCTGCCGCGCGTAGTTCCATTCGTACACGGCCGATGCGACGTCGAGACCTTCATAGCATTGGAGACGGATCAGTTTGCGGCCCAGTGTCTCGGCCAGGACCTTCGCGATCTCGGTCTTACCGGTGCCCGCCTCGCCCTCGAGGAAAAGCGGCCGTTTCAGGCTCAGCGCCAGATAGACGGCGGTCGCGAGACTGCGGTCGGCGACATAGCGGCCGCGGCCGAGAAGTTGAAGCGTATCGCTTACCGAAGCGGGCAAGACAGGCATGATGTCCGGAAACTCGATATCGGGTGGGATATGACGGTTACAATAGCCGCTAGGGGGCGCGGATGCTAACCCAATGTATTGACGGGCCCGCACTTAAGAAATCGGCGCCGTTTCGGCGCCGATTTCGTCACGTGCGGATCGAATTGATCAGCCGGCTTTTGCCACCGCGCGGCGCGCCATCACCCCGACAAGGTGAGCGCGATATTCGCTCGACGCGTGAATGTCGCTGTTGAGGCCGTCGGCCTTTACCGACAGGCTCTTGAGTGCATCCGCGTTCCACGACTTGCCGAGCGCCGTCTCTGCGTCTTTCCAGCGGAACACGACTGGGCCGGCGCCGGTCACACCCACGCGGACATTGTTCCCGGTCTTGGCGACGAAGGTTCCGACGATGGCGTAGCGCGAGGCCGGGTTGGGAAACTTCATGTAGGCGGCCTTTTCCGGGATCGGGAAGCTTACCGCCGTCACGATCTCGTCCTGGCCGAGCGCGGTCTCGAACATGCCCTTGAAGAAGTCGTCGGCCGCGATCCGTCGCTTGTTGGTGACGACGGTGGCGTTGAGCGCGACGACCGCCGAGGGATAATCCGCCGCCGGGTCGTTGTTGGAGATCGAGCCGCCGATGGTGCCGCGATTGCGCACCGCCGGGTCGCCGATATGCGCGGCGAGGTCGGCCAGCGCAGGGATCGCGCTCTTCACCTCCGCCGAGTTAGCGACATCGATATGCTTGGTCATCGCGCCGATCACGATGGTGTTGCCGTCGCGCTTGATGCCCTTGAGCTCAGCGATGCCGCCGAGGTCGATCAGCGCCGAGGGCTTCGCAAGCCGCTGCTTCAGCGTCGGGATCAGCGTCATGCCGCCGGCGACCAGCTTGGCGTCACCGTCTGCGCCGATTGCCTTGGCCGCGTCGGCAACGTTCGAGGCCTTTTGATATTTGAAATCGTACATGGGTTGCTCCCCTCGATAAACGGTTAGGCCGCCGCGCGGCTGTTGATGGCGCGCCAGACCTTCTCGGGCGTCGCCGGCATGGTGAGATCGTTGACACCGACCGTGTTCAGCGCGTTGACCACGGCGTTCATCACCGCGGCGGGCGCGCCGATGGCTCCGGCCTCGCCGCAGCCTTTGACGCCCAGCGGATTATGGGTGCAGGGGGTGGCGTGCGTCGCCACCTTGAACGACGGCAGATCGTCGGCCCGCGGCATGCAGTAATCCATCAGCGACCCGGTCACGAGCTGGCCGCTTGCTGAATCGTACACCGCGTTTTCCAGTAGTGCTTGGCCAACCCCTTGCGCGAGGCCGCCATGGACTTGGCCCTCGACGACCATCGGATTGACAATATTGCCGAAATCGTCGGCAGCGACGAGATTGACCAGCTTTACATTCCCGGTGTCGCGATCGATCTCGACCTCCGCGATATGAGTGCCGGACGGGAAGGTGAAGTTCTTCGGGTCGTAATACGCCGTCTCATCCAAACCCGGTTCAAGTGTCTCGATCGGATATTTGTGCGGGACATACGCCGTCAGGGCGATCTGGCCAAATGGCACGCTCTTATCCGTCCCCACGACCGAAAAGTTGCCGTTCTTGAACTCGATATCCGCCTCGGACGCCTCCATCAGATGGGCCGCGATCTTCTTGCCCTTGTCGACAATCTTATCGAGCGCCTTGACCAGCGCCGATCCGCCTACCGGCAGCGAGCGCGAGCCGTAGCTGCCCATGCCGAACGAGCTCTTATCGCTGTCGCCGTGCACAACCTCCACATTCTCGAACGGTACACCGAGCCGGTCCGACACGATCTGCGCAAAGGTTGTCTCATGGCCTTGTCCGTGGCTGTGCGTCCCGGTGAAGACGCTGATCGAGCCGGTTGGATGAACACGAATTTGTCCGGCTTCGTAGAGCCCGGCGCGCGCGCCGATCGCGCCCGCGATTGCTGACGGTGCAATGCCGCAGGCCTCGATATAGGACGATAGCCCGATGCCGCGCAGCTTGCCTTCCCGGGCGGCGGCGGCGCGCCGCTGCGCGAAGCCCGCGTAGTCTGCTGATTTGAGGGCCATGTCCAGCGTCGCGCCATAGTTGCCGCTGTCGTAGGTGAGGACCACGGGCGTCTGATAGGGATAGGCGTCCTTGGCGATGAAGTTGCGTCGACGCAGCTCAGCCGGATCGATCTTGAGCTCCTGCGCCGCCTTATCGACGACGCGTTCGATGACATAGCAGGCCTCGGGGCGGCCGGCGCCGCGATAAGCGTCGACCGGCACGGTGTGGGTGAATACCGCCTTCACTTCGGCATA
>JASHUX010000096.1 GCA_030039775.1 Alphaproteobacteria bacterium
CGATAGAATTTGTCGAAGATGCGCTCAAGATCGGCGGGCGGAATGCCGGGTCCCTCGTCGAGCACCGAAACCGAGACCGTATCGCCGTCGACGCGCGCGCGGATCGTGACGAGCGAGCCCGCTGGCGCGTATTTCGCTGCATTGTCCAACAAGTTGAACAGCACTTGCTCGAACAGGAGATAGTCGAGCCATAGCATCGGGAGATCGGGTTCGATGTCGATCTCGACTCGGTGGTCGGCCAGCAATCGATGGGCACGTTGCAGAGCGGTGCCGACGATTTCACCGAAATCGATCAGCGTCGGCGCCAAGGCGATGGCGCCTGATTCGAGCCGCGTCATGTCCAAGAGATTGCCGATGAAGCGGTTGAGCCGCTCCGCCTCGCTTTGAATCGTGCCGAGCAATTCGTCGCGCGCCGCGGCGTCATAATTGGCGCCGTAGCCGCGCAAGCTGGTCAGCGCGCCGATGATTGAGGCGAGCGGCGTGCGCAAATCGTGGCTGATCGAGGTCAGGAGCGCCGCGCGCAACCGCTCGGTTTCCGCGGTCATGCGCGCGCTGGCGATGTCCGCGGCGAGGGTGATGCGCTCGATGGCGATGGCGGCCTGATCGGCGAGAGCGTCGAGTAGGCGCCGTCCGTCGGGCGTCATCAACGGCCCCGATTCCTCGCGGTCGATGCCGAGCACGCCAATCGGCCCGCCGCCAGTCTTGAGCGGGAGGAACAGGCGCTTCGCGCCGGGCAGCGTGTCGGCACCGCGGCCTGCGGCCCGGCCATGCTCCCAGGTCCAGCGCGCCGCGGCGAGATCGGCCTGATCCAGTTCGTCTTCAGGCGGGTAGCCGGCCTTGACCTCGATGCCTTGCACCGACGGCATGAGAATAACGACGTGTAGCTTCAGCATGTGCGCAATCTGATAGACCGTCGCCCACAGCAAATCGTCGAGCGTGCCGATGGCGGCGAGCTTGCGGCTGAACCCGAACAACTCCTCGTTGGTGCGAGCGCGGGTGCGCGCTGTCACCAATTGCGCCCGCGCGCGGCCGGCGACGTTGCTGGCGATTACCGCGACGATCAAGAAAAAGAACAGGGCGACAACGTTTTCCGGGTCGGCGATAGTGAAGGTGTAGATCGGCGGCAGGAAAAAGAAATTGTAGGCAAGGACGCTGACGGCGCACGCGAACAGCGACGGGAACAATCCGAACCGCACCGCCGAAATCAGGATGCCCGTCAGGAACACCAGCGAAATGCTGGCGACGCTGAGGAATTGTTGCAGCGCCATGCCCACCACGACCGCCAGCGCGATGATGCCGACGGTGATGGCGTACGGAATCGGATCGAGGCCGGAGACGGGCCGGGTTGCGACTGTGCCGTCGGATTGCGGCTTTTCCGCTTCGCCGCTGATGACGTGGACGCTGATATTGCCGGTGCGACGCACCAACTCGTGCACCACAGAGCCGTGCAGAATCTCGAACCAGCGCGACCGCGCCGATTTGCCGATCACGATCTGCGTGATGTTATTTTCGGTGGCGTAACGCACGACCTCGTCGGCGATGCGCTCGCCCGGCAGGGTCAGGGCGTCGCCGCCGAGCTGCTCGGCGAGACGCAGTGATTCGGCAATGCGGTCGTGCGCCGCATCCGACAGACGCTGCGTGCGCGCGGTCTCGACATACAACGCCGTGAAGGGTGCATGCATTCGGTCGGCGAGCCGCTTCGCATAGCGGATCAAGCCCGGCGTGCCGGGATGTTCGCTGACGCAGATCAGCACGCGCTCGCCCGCGGCCCACGGGCCGCTGATCGCGTGTTGCTGCATGTAGCGCAGCATCTGATCGTCGACGCGCTGCGCGGTGCGGCGCAGCGCCAGCTCGCGCAGCGCGGTCAGGTTGCCGGGTTTGAAATAATGACGGACTGCCCGCTCGGCCTGATGCGGGACATAGACCTTGCCGTCCTTCAGCCGCTGAATCAGCTCGTCGGGCGCAAGGTCGATCACTTCGATATCGTCGGCGCGGTCGAGCACGCTGTCGGGCACGGTCTCCCGAACGCGGATGCGCGTTATTTGCGCCACCACGTCGTTCAGGCTTTCGACGTGCTGAATGTTCAGCGTCGAATAGACGTCGATGCCCGCGGCCAGCAACTCCTCGACGTCGAGATAGCGCTTCGGATGACGCCCGCCGGGCGCGTTGGTATGGGCGAGCTCATCGACGAGAACGAGGCGCGGGTGCCGCGCCAGGATCGCGTCGAGGTCCATTTCGTCGAGCGAGCGGCCTTTGTACTCGACGCGCCGGCGCGGAATGATCTCCAGCCCCTCGAGCAGCGCCTCGGTCTCGCGCCGGCCATGCGTTTCGACCACGCCGACCACGACATCGATGCCTTCGTGGCGCCGCGCTTGCGCCGCGGTCAGCATTTCAAAGGTTTTGCCGACACCGGGTGCCGCACCGAGGAAAATCTTGAACTTGCCGCGCGCCTCGCGCGACGCCGCTTCGAGCAGCGCCTCAGGCGAGGGCCGCTTTTCTGAAGGCGCGTTGTCGAGGCCGGTCATTTCCCGATTTTAGCCGGAATCAGCTCTTTTGCAGAGCGTCGAGGGAAAGGTTGAGCTTCAAGACGTTAACGCGCGGCTCGCCCAAGATGCCGACCGTGCGGCCCGAGGTCGCCGCCGAGACCAAGGCACGGACCTGATCCTCGCTGAGGCCGCGCGCCTTGGCCACTCGCGGCACCTGGAAGGCCGCCGCGGCGGGGGAAATATCGGGGTCGAGCCCGCTGGCCGAACTCGTCACCAGATCGACCGGGATCGGCGTGTTCGGGTTCTCGGCTTTCAGCTTAGCCGCGTCGTCCTTGATGCGGTCGATCAGCGGCTTCGCCGTCGGACCCAGATTGGAGCCGGACGAATTGTCGGCGGCATACGGCACCGCGACGGTCTTCGACGGATCCTTCGGATCGGGCTCTGTGGTTGCGGACGGACGGCCGTGAAAATATTTGGCACCGGTGAAATTCTGGCCGATCAACTCGGAACCGACGATCTTGCCGTTCTTTTCGATCAGGCTGCCGCCGGCCTGATAGGGGAAGATGGTTTCCGCGATGCCGGTCATGGCAAGCGGATAGGCAAGGCCGGTAAGGACGGTCATGAGGACAATCATGACGATGGCAGGGCGGAATTGATGGAACATGGCGGTCCTCCTCCTTAGGCAAGACCGATCGAGGTGACGACGAGATCGATGAGCTTGATGCCGATAAACGGCACGACAATGCCGCCGGCGCCGTAAAGCCATAGATTGCGGCGCAGGATGCTGGCGGCGCCCGCCGGCCGATATTTGACGCCGCGCAGGCTCAGCGGGATCAGCGCGACGATGATCAGCGCGTTGAAGATGATCGCGGACAGAATTGCGCTCTCCGGATTCGTCAACTGCATCACGTTGAGCACGGCGAGTTGCGGATAGAAGGCCAGGAACATCGCCGGGATGATGGCGAAATATTTCGCCACGTCGTTGGCAATGGAGAAGGTCGTCAGCGCGCCGCGCGTCATCAGGAGTTGTTTGCCGATCGCGACAATCTCGATCAGTTTGGTCGGGTCGCTGTCGAGATCGACCATGTTACCGGCTTCGCGCGCCGCCATCGTGCCCGTGTTCATCGCCACGCCGACGTCGGCCTGCGCCAGCGCCGGCGCATCGTTGGTGCCGTCGCCGCACATCGCCACCAGCTTGCCCTTGGCCTGCTCGTCGCGGATCAGCTTGAGCTTGGTCTCGGGCGTGGCTTGCGCAAGGAAATCGTCGACGCCGGATTCGGCGGCGATCGCGGCCGCGGTGAGCGGATTGTCGCCGGTGATCATCACCGTGCGGATGCCCATCTGGCGCAACTCGGCGAAACGATCGCGAATGCCGCCTTTCACGATGTCTTTAAGGTGGATGACACCTAAGAGCTTGCCGTTACGCGCGACGGCGAGCGGCGTGCCGCCGCTTTTGGCGATACGTTCCGCAATGGCGTTAAGATCGCGCGCACCGGCAAACCCCGGCACGGTGCGCAGATCGATAGCGCCGCCGGTCTGGGTGGCGGCGGCGATCAACGTCGGTTGGGCATAGCTTAGGATCGCATCGACCGCACCCTTGCGGATCGACAGACCGTCCGCGTCGATGCCGCTCAACCGCGTCTGCGCCGAGAACGGAATGAAGCGCGCGTTGAGCGCGCTCATATCGCGGCTGCGCAGCCCGTATTTTTCCTTCGCCAGCACCACAATGGAGCGCCCTTCCGGCGTCTCGTCGGAGAGCGACGCGAGCTGTGCCGCGTCGGCCAGATCGCGCTCGTCGACGCCGGGCAGCGGCAGGAACTCGGTCGCCTGGCGATTGCCCAGCGTAATAGTGCCGGTCTTGTCGAGCAGCAGCGTGTCGACGTCGCCTGCCGCCTCGACCGCGCGGCCGGACATGGCGAGCACGTTGAAGCGCACCAACCGGTCCATGCCGGCGATGCCGATGGCGGAAAGTAATGCGCCGATGGTGGTCGGTATCAGCGTCACGAACAGTGCGATCAGCACCACCACCGACACCGCGCCGCCGGCATAAGTCGCGAAGCTCGGGATCGTCACCGTGGCGAACACAAAAATGATCGTCAGGCCGGCGAGCAGAATATTGAGCGCGATCTCGTTCGGCGTCTTTTGCCGCACCGCGCCTTCGACCAGCGCGATCATGCGGTCGAGGAAAGTCGAACCCTGCGCCGCGGTGATGCGGACTTTGAGCCAGTCCGAGGTACGCGCGTGCCGCCGGTGACGGCCGACCGGTCGCCGCCGCTTTCGCGAATTACCGGCGCCGACTCGCCCGTGATCGCCGACTCGTCGACCGAGGCCACGCCCTCGATGACGTCGCCGTCGCTGGGGATGTAGTCGCCGGTCTCGACCAGCACGACGTCGCCTTGTTTGAGCTCGGCAGCGGGCACTTGCTCGAATTGGCGTGCGGCCGTGTCGCGCAGGCGCTTCGCCATCGTCTCGGTGCGCATGCGGCGCAGCGTGTCGGCCTGGGCCTTGCCGCGGCCTTCCGCGACCGCCTCGGCGAAATTCGCGAACAGTACCGTGAACCACAGCCACAGCGTGATCTGGCCCGAGAACAGCGGGTGCGTTCCGACCACAGCGGACCCGCCGGTGATGAGATCGCGGATGAAAAAGATCGTGGTCAGCACGGACACGAGCTCGACCACGAACATGACCGGGTTCTTCATCAGCGTCCGCGGATTGAGCTTGCGGAACGCAGCGCCGATCGCGGGCACGAGCAGCGCGCCATCCATGAGCGGCAGCGGTTTCAGACTGCGTTTATAGAGAACCGATTGTTCGGCTTGGAGGGCCATCGAAGCGATCCTTCGTTTACGGGCCGGCGTAGAGCACGCCGTGATTCATGGCGACCTGCTCGACCACGGGTCCGAGCGACACCGCCGGGAAATAGGTGAGGCCGCCGACAATGACGATGACGCCGACGAGCAAGCCGACGAACAGCGCGCCCGTGGTCGGGAACGTGCCCGCCGACGGCGCCAGCAGCTTTTTCGACGCGAGCGACCCTGCGATTGCCAGCAGCGGAATCGCGAACACGAAGCGGCCGATGAACATCGCGCCCGAGAGCATCGTGTTATAGAAAAGCGTGTTGGCGCTGATGCCGGCGAAGGCGCTGCCGTTGTTGCCGGTCGCTTCGGTGAAGGCGTAGAGAATTTCGCTGAAGCCGTGCGGTCCGGTGTTGCCGAGACCGGCGAGGCCGTTGGCGTTCACGACCGCAGTCGCGGTGCCGATCAGGATCGAGAACGGCAGGAACAGGATGGCGATGATCGCCATCTTCACTTCTTTGGCCTCGAGCTTCTTGCCGAGATATTCGGGCGTGCGCCCGACCATTAGCCCGGCGACGAACATCGCGACGATGGCGAAGGCCAGCATGCCGTAAAGCCCGGACCCGACGCCGCCGAAAATGATTTCGCCCAACATCATGTTGACCAGCGGCACCATGCCGCCCAGCGGCGTATAACTATCGTGCATCGAATTGACGGCGCCGCAGGATGTGTCGGTAGTGACGGTGGCGAACAGCGCCGAATCGGCAATGCCGAAACGGGTTTCCTTACCCTCCATATTGCCGCCGGCCTGCATCATGCTGGCGTGCTGGTCGATATTGAATTGCGCGAAAGCCGGATTACCGGCGGACTCGGCCCAATGACACGTGGTGACGCCGACCAGGAAAAGAATGCCCATCGCGGCGAAGATCGCCCAGCCTTGCCGTTGATTGCCGACCATGCGGCCGAGCACGTTGGTGAGGCCCGCGCCGATCGCGAAAATCAGGCCGAGCTCCATAAAATTCGTCAGCGGCGTCGGGTTCTCGAACGGATGCGCCGAATTGACGTTGAAGAACCCGC
>JASHUX010000097.1 GCA_030039775.1 Alphaproteobacteria bacterium
AATTTCGGCAATATCGGCTTCGTGATCGTGGGGATTTTCATTCTCAGTTGGATCGCATCGTGGGCGATCTATCGGGCCCGCGGTTTCGATCGCATTGACGCCGACGCCGCGCCATAAGCTGCTGTAATTTCGCCGTGGGGCAATCCTTCCCCGATGACCTATACTCCCGCGCATGAGCGGGTTTTCGAAGATCGCCATCGTCGCCAGCGAAGCGCCGGCCGCAAAAGCGGCGCTTGACGATTTGCGCGGGCGCTACAAGACCGTGCCGGCCGAGCAGGCCGATCTCATCGTGGCGCTGGGCGGCGACGGGTTCATGCTGGAGACGCTGCATCGTTATCGCGAGCGCGGCGTGCCGTTCTACGGCATGCATCGCGGCAGCGTCGGATTCCTGATGAACGGGTACGGCCCGAACGGCCTCGAGGAACGGGTGGCGCGGGCGCAGCCGGTCGCGATCCATCCCTTGGCGATGACGACCGCCGATCGCGCCGGGACCACCCACGCCGCCATCGCGATCAACGAGGTGTCGCTGGTGCGCCAGGGGCGGCAAGCGGCGAAGCTCAAGATCACCGTGGACGAGACGGTGCGGCTCGACGAGTTGATGGCGGACGGCGTGCTGGTCGCAACGCCGGTCGGCAGCACCGCTTACAATCTTTCGGCGCACGGGCCGATCATTCCGCTGTCGGCCGACGTGTTGGCGTTGACGCCGATCAGCGCGTTCCGGCCGCGGCGCTGGCGCGGCGCGCTTCTGCCGCACGAGGCGACGGTGCGCTTCGACGTGTTGGAAATCGAGCGCCGCCCGGTCAGCGCCGCCGCCGATTTCACCGAAATCCGCGACGTCGCGTCGGTGTCGGTGCGCGAGGCGTCGGAAATCTCCATCACCATGCTGTTCGACCCCGAGCACAATCTCGAAGAACGGGTCCTGAAGGAACAGTTTTTGAGCTGAGTGCGACGCCGCCCCGAGACGCGTCGCATTGCGGTAGGCGTCAAGCCATCACGGGGGAAACAACGGCCGTTACGGCGCGGGGAGCAGGTTCCGCTCTTGCGCCGCGGTCTTCATCTGCGCCTGGAGCTTGTCGAACGCGCGGACTTCGATCTGGCGCACGCGCTCGCGCGACACGCCGTATTTCTGCGCCAAGTCCTCGAGCGTGGTCGGCTCGTCCTTGAGGCGCCGCTCCTGCAGGATGTCGCGCTCGCGCGGCGTCAGATGCGACATCGCGGAATTGAGAAGGTCGCGGCGCAGGCCCAGCTCCTCCATCTCGCCCAGCGTCGCTTCCTGATCCTCAGTATCGTCCTCGAGCCAATCCTGCCATTCGCCGCTCTCGCTGTCGGCGCGGATCGGCGCGTTCAAGGAATGATCGGGACCGGCGAGGCGGCGGTTCATGTCGATGACGTCGGACTCGGGCACGTTGAGCTCGGTCGCGATCAGCTTCAGGTTCTCGGGCGACAAGTCGCCGTCGTCGATCGCCTGGATGCGGCCCTTGATGCGCCGCAGGTTGAAAAACAGCTTTTTCTGCGCCGCCGTGGTGCCGAGCTTCACCAGCGACCAGGAGTGCAGGATGTATTCCTGGATCGAGGCGCGGATCCACCACATCGCGTAGGTGGCAAGGCGGAAGCCGCGTTCCGGGTCGTAGCGCTTCACCGCCTGCATCATGCCGAGATTGCCCTCGGCGATCAGGTCGGCGAGCGGCAGGCCGTAGCCGCGATAGCCCATCGCGATCTTGGCGACGAGGCGCAAATGCGACGTGACCAGGCGCTGCGCCGCCTCCGGATCGCCGTGCTCGCGCCAGCGCTTGGCCAGCATGTATTCTTCCTCCTGCGCGAGCATCGGAAACTTCCGTATGTCGCGTAGGTAGCGGGCCAGTCCGCCTTCCACCGACGGGGTGGCGAGGGCGGGAACGGTTGCCATGGTCGGGAATCCCTCCGTTGACCCCTAGAATCTAGGTGCTCGGGGAACGGAAGTCCAATCGGGGGTCAAACACAAAAAGCCACAACGCCGTGAAGATAGATCGCGAAACGGTGCAAAAGGCCCTCGGGCGACAGGGAATGGCCGCTCAGGAAAGCGATCGGCAGCAGGGCGGCCACCCAGAGCGGCCAGGCCGGCATGGCGGCCGAGCGGTGATGGCGATAGAGCAGCCAGAACAGCGCCAGAGCGCCGGTGCCAATGGCGAGGCCGACAATGACCTCGGCGCTCGAATGGTATTCGAGCACGGCGCGCGTCAGGGCGATGGCCACGACCAACACCGCGCCGATGGCCAGCACGGCTTGCCGCGGCCATTGCCGGTACTGCGCCGCCGTGACCAACGCGACGCCGCCATAGACGAAGACGCTCATGCTGGTGTGGCCGGAAGGACTGTCGAGATCGAGGCCGGAGACCGGACACGCCTTGAAATAGATTTTCAGCGCCGCCGTCACGCCGCCGCACAGGAACAGCGCCGCAAGCCATACCAGCGCATTGCGGCCGCCGCCCCAAATCGCGAGCCAGATCAGCACCGCCGCCGCGATTGGCAGCGTCACGATCGAATCGCCGAGATCGGTTAGCGCGTGCAGAACGGTATGGCTCATGCCTGGTTAG
>JASHUX010000098.1 GCA_030039775.1 Alphaproteobacteria bacterium
CCTTGGCGCGCGACCTCGCGTCACGCGCGGCCGGCGGCGCGCCGAAATGCGAGCTTTTGATTTGCCCGCCGGCCACGCTCCTCGCCGAGATTGCGACGATGCTCGCCGGCAGCCGCATCGCGCTCGGCGGCCAGGATTGTCACCCCGATCCGAAAGGCGCTCATACCGGCGACATCAGCGCGGCGATGCTGAAGGACGCGGGCTGTGCCTACGTCATTCTCGGCCATTCGGAGCGGCGGCAGAACCATCACGAGAGCGATGCGCTGGTGCGCCGCAAGGTCGAAGCCGCGCGCCGCGAGGGGCTGATCCCGATCGTCTGCGTCGGCGAGACCGCGGGCGAGCGCGACGCCGGCAAGGCGCTATGGGTGGTCGGCGCCCAATTGACCGGGTCGCTGCCGGACCGCGACGGTGGCAGCCAGATCGTCGTCGCCTACGAGCCGGTGTGGGCGATCGGCACCGGCCGCACGCCGAAGCCCGATGAAATCGCCGAGGTCCACGGCTTCATCCGCGCCGACTTGAAGCAACGCGTCGTCAACTCGGATACGGTGCGGATTCTCTATGGCGGCTCCGTCAACGCCAAGAATGCGGCGCAGATTCTGCCGATCGCCAATGTCGACGGCGCGCTGGTCGGCGGCGCCAGCCTTGAGGCGGACGCCTTCTGGACCATCGCCCAAGCGGCGGACTAATAAGCGGCCGACTAGCAATCGGTCGTCGAACCCGCTACAAACCCGCATCCCCGAACGTCCGGTCGAATCATGACAGCCGTCATTCTGGTCATTCACATTTTTCTCGCGATCTCGCTGGTCGCGGTGATCCTGTTGCAAAAGAGCGAGGGCGGCGCGCTCGGCATCGGCGGCGGCGGCATGTCGGGCTTTATGACGGGGCGTTCGACCGCCAATCTCTTGACCCGCACTACGGCCGGAATCGCGATCGCGTTTTTCCTGACCAGCATCGTCTTGGCGATATTCGCCGACCACGGCCGCGTCGCGCATTCGGTCGTCGACGGGCCAATCCCAAATCTCCCGGCGCCCACTGCGCTGGCACCTGCGCCCGCGGCGCCCGCAAAACCCTCGGCCCCGCCCGCGCCCAGCGCGCCGCTCGCGAAATAAGCACAGCATCTTTACAGCGTGCGGCGGAACACCCTAGGTTTCAGCAAAATCGTTGGGGAGGCCAATTGTGGGTGAAACAACGACGATCGCGATTCCGGAACCGGATCTTACGCCCGAGACGATGATCGCGCGGGCGAAGGCGCTGCGCACGGCGGTGCGCGCCGACGCAGCCGCGGCCGAAGATCGCGGCTATTACAGCAAGGAGCTGCACGAGGCCTTCCTCAAGGCCGGCTTCTACCGCTGTCTGCAGCCGCGCAAGTTCGGCGGCTACGCCTTCGATATCCGGACCTTCTTCAAAGCGATGATCGAGATCTCGACCGGCGATCCCGGCATCGGCTGGTGTCTCACGCTCGCGTCGGGGCACGCGTTGCAGATCGGCTCGTGTTTCGACGAGGCGGCGCAGGCCGAAATCTTCGGCCCCGACGGTCATTTCATCGCGCCATATAGTCCGAGCGGCCCGACGCCCGACGCCGAATGCGTCGCGGTGCCGGGCGGCTACCGGGTCAGCGGCAAGTGGCGTTATTGCTCGGGCGTGCCCTATTCGACGCATTTCATGGGGCTGGCGCCGATGAAGGGTGCGCCGCATCCCGGCGGCCCGACCAAGAAATTGGTCACGGTCGTGGTGCCCCGCGATCAATTCGAGATGCTCGACGATTGGCACGAGATGTTCGGTCTGCGCGGCAGCGGCTCGAACAGCGTCGTCATCAAAAACGCCGTGATCCCGCCCGAGTTCGTCAACGACCGCATTTTCGATGCCGACGCCAATGGCTCGACCCCCGGCTTCGCGATCCACGGCAATCCGCTTTACGGCGGATTGTTCTCAGCGTTCGGCGCGGGCGAACTCGCGTGCTCGCAAGTCGGCGCGGCGTGGGCGGCGCTCGAAGCCTTCGAGGCGCATATCAAGGAAGCAAAGCCGTTGTTCGCGCCGAACAAGCTCAAATATCAACATCACGACTGGCAGCGCATCTTCGGCCTGGCTTTGTCGATGTGTAACGCCGCCGAGGCCGTGCTGCTGCGGGTCGGCGAGCTTTACCTCGAATACGCCGCCGCGCGCCGTTTCACCGACAAGGAAGCGATGCAGTTGTGGGGCATGGAGCACCAGGCGTCGCGACTTGCCTGGGAGGCGGGCTATGAATGTTTCCGCGCCGCCTCGTCGCAAAGCATCCGCGACGGCCAGTTGATGCAGCGCCTGTTCCGCGATTTTGCCACCTTCCGCAACAACCCTGCGCACCAGCCCGACATGACGGCGACGCGCATCGCGCAGGCCTATTTCGGTCTGCCGATCGAGGATTTCGACTTGCGGAGTTAGGCACGAGGCCGAGTCGTACCCGTTGATCCTTTTCTTGTGACTCCGGCATAGAATCGCTTAGACTGAAGGCCCATGACGCGGTTCATCTTCATTACCGGCGGCGTGGTCTCCTCTCTCGGCAAGGGTCTTTCGGCGGCGTCGCTGGGCGCGCTGTTGCAGGCGCGGGGCTTCAAGGTGCGCCTGCGCAAGCTCGACCCTTATCTCAACGTCGATCCGGGGACGATGTCGCCCTATCAGCACGGCGAGGTCTACGTCACCGACGACGGCGCCGAGACCGATCTGGATCTCGGCCATTACGAGCGCTTTACCGGCGTGCCCGCCCGCAAGAGCGACAGCGTCACCACCGGCCGCATCTATCAAACGGTAATTCAACGCGAGCGCCGCGGCGAATATCTCGGCGCGACGGTGCAGGTGATCCCGCACGTTACCGACACGATCAAGGAATTCATCGGCGCCGGTCTCGATGGCGACGAGGATTTCGTGCTGTGCGAGATCGGCGGCACGGTCGGCGACATTGAATCGCTGCCGTTCCTCGAGGCCATCCGCCAGATGGGAAACGAGCTCGGCCGTTCGCGTACGCTTTATGTCCATCTGACGCTGGTGCCTTACATCGCCTCGGCGGGCGAGCTCAAGACCAAGCCGACGCAGCATTCGGTGAAGGAACTCTTGGGCCTCGGCATCCAGCCCGACATTCTTCTCTGCCGCATGGACCGCGCGCTTGATCCGGGTCAGCGCAAGAAGATCGCGCTGTTCTGCAACGTTCAGGAAAGCCGCGTCATCCCGGCGCTCGACGTCGATACGATTTATCAGGTCCCGGTCTCATATCATCTCGAGAGCTTCGATCGCGCGGTGTGCGAGCATTTCGGTCTCGACGCGTCGCCCCCGGCGCTGACACGTTGGACCGATATCGTGCAGCACATCCGCAAACCCGAAGGCGAGGTCAAGATCGCGGTCGTCGGCAAGTACACGCATCTGCAAGACAGCTACAAATCGCTGGCGGAGGCGCTGACCCACGGCGGTATCGCCAACAAGGTCCACGTCGATCTTGACTGGATCGACAGCGAGGTGTTCGAGCAGCCCGGCGCAGTCCAACACTTGGACGGCGTCCACGGCATTCTCGTCCCCGGGGGCTTCGGCGAGCGTGGCGCCCAAGGCAAGATCGAGGCGGCGCGTTTCGCCCGCGAGCGGCATGTTCCGTATTTCGGCATCTGCTTCGGCATGCAGATGGCGGTGATCGAGGCGGCGCGGCACTTGGCCGATCTGCCCGGCGCCAACTCCACCGAGTTCGGCCCGTGCCAGGACCCGGTGATCGGCCTGATGACGGAATGGATGCGCGGCAACGCGCTCGAACGCCGGGCCGCCGGCGGCGATCTCGGCGGCACGATGCGGCTCGGCGCTTACGAAGCGATGCTCGCCGAAAATTCCAAAGTGCGCACGATCTACGGCAAGGCCCGGATCAGCGAGCGGCATCGCCACCGCTACGAGGTCAACGTCAATTACAAGGACCGGCTCGAAGCGGCGGGCATGCGCTTTTCCGGCATGTCGCCCGACGGCGAACTGCCGGAGATCGTCGAGTTCGAGGACCATCCCTGGTTCCTGGGCGTGCAGTTCCACCCGGAACTGAAGTCGAAACCGTTCGCGCCGCACCCGCTCTTCACCGATTTTATCCGCGCCGCCCGCGACCAGAGCCGGCTGGTGTAATTTGCACTGTTGCCGTCATGGCCGGGCTTGACCCGGCCAACTCACGCGAGCGACGGGCCCGTCGAATGGCCTGAGATCGCTGGATCAAGCCCGGCGGTGACGCACGAGCAGGACGCGCAATTGCGAAAACCTCTGCTATAGTCGCGGCGGGGTTTCATCGTCGGGGGGAAAACATGTCGGATCGGTTTACCGAGACCACGCGCACCGGCTTCGGCTCGCGCATCGTGTCGAGCTTTGTCGGCGTGCTCATCGGTTTCCTGTTGATCATCGTCGCCATCGTCGTGTTGTGGTGGAACGAGGGCAGGGCGGTGCAGGCGGCGAACGCGCTGGCGCAAGGCGAGCGCACCTTGGTCGAGGCAAGTCCCGACAATGTCGATCCCGCGCTGTCAGGAAAGCTCGTCCATCTTACCGGTCAGCTTTCGACCACGTCGCCGGTGCGGGACGCTCAATTCGGCGTCGGCGGCAACGATGTCGTGCGGCTCCAGCGTCACGTCGAGATGTATCAGTGGAAGGAAACCAAAGAGAGCCACACCACGCAGAATACCGGCGGCAGCGAAACCACCGAGACGACGTACAGCTACAGCAAGGTTTGGTCCGACCGCCCGCTCGATTCATCGGACTATCGCCACCCGGACGGCCATCAGAATCCGGAGATGCCGCTGACCTCGCGTACCTTCGACAGCAACGGCGCGCATCTCGGCGCCTATCGTGTCGACCAATCTGTGCTGGCCCAGATGGATGCGTTCGCGCCGTATCCATCGCCAATGCGTCGCCGCCGGCCGGATTCCACGCCGAGGGCGATACGT
Organism: Alphaproteobacteria bacterium; assembly: GCA_030039775.1. Lineage (GTDB taxonomy): Bacteria > Pseudomonadota > Alphaproteobacteria > ATCC43930 > CGMCC-115725 > JAATGI01. Next base: position 4,926 of record JASHUX010000098.1, read on the forward strand.
TCTATCGCGGCGCCGACAGCGGCAGCCCGAAGATTGGCGATATGCGGGTGAATTTCTCCGCCGTTACCGCGCAAACCATGTCGGTGGTCGCCGCCGTCGCGGGCAACACGCTAACGCCGTTCCAGGCCGACAACGGCTATGAGATCAAGCTCGCCGCGCCGGGCGTCGCCTCGGCGATGACCATGCTCAAAAATCAGGAGAAATCGGAGCGCACGCTTACGTGGATTTTGCGCGGCGGCGGTTTCGTCGGCATGTTGATCGGCTTCATGCTGATCATGGGTCCGCTGTCGACGCTGGCGAGCATCCTGCCGTTTCTCGGCGGGCTGGTCGCGGCGGGCGCGTTCGCCATCAGTCTCGCGCTGTCGATACCCATCACGCTCGTCGTCATCGCGCTGGCCTGGTTCGCGCACCGCCCAGTCCTCGGCATCGGCCTTCTGGTCGTGGCGGCGCTGGTATTCGTCGGCATGATCTATCGCCATCGCCATCATAAGGCGGCTGCAGCGCCGGCGCGGTGAGCGCGCTGCGGTGCGGGCCGCGGTTACAGTAATCGTCGCCGTTTAGGCGCGAGGAGGATCTATGCCCCGCATCGTGTGGATGGCCGTTGCCGCATTTTCGCTCGCGTTCGGACAAGCCGCCGCCGCAGAGTTTCCGGCGAATTTTCGCGGCTTGTGGCTGGCCGGCGGATCGTGCAACGCGGTGACCGGCTATACGTTATTAGCCAGCGATTTCGGCGTTACCGGCCTGTTCAAGCCGGCCGGCGACGGGAAGTTCGTCGTGTACGGCTTCGACACCGAGGTGATCGTCGACGCGGCGCCGGACCGTATGGTGGTACATTATCCGTTCGGGGACGCGGCCGGCGGCGATCTTGTTCGCGAGCTCAAGAATGGCAAGATTCAAGCCCATTTGGCCTCGAAGCCGGATGTGACGACCGTCGGCTTTCGCTGCGATACAGCCGATACCGGCGACGCGCGGGCACGGCCGTTGCTGCGGCTGCTGCGGCGGCTCGACGGTTTCGTGCGTGCCTATTCGGATGTCGCCGAGAAATGCCGCCCGAAGGCGGACCTGAAGATTTGCGCCGCCCGCATCGTCGCCATGTTCGACCTCAATGGCGACGGCAAGATTTCGCCGGCCGAGCTCACCACGTTTCTGCGGCACTACCTCCCGGCGACGCTGCTATTCGGCGACGGCGACAAGAACACGGTCCTGCGGCAAGGGTATCGCGGCGTCAGCATAGATCCCGACGATCTCGGCGCCGTCGAGGTGGCGGCCGCCATGTTCGGCCCGTTCCTGACCAACATCGTGTTTTCGAATTTCGATTTCGACGGCAACGGTTTCCTGACCGCGGACGAGGTAGCGCTGGCGGTGAAGGAAGAGGGCTTGCCGGGGGGCGCCGGCGGCGCGATCCGGCTGCTGAGCCAATCGCGCGAACAGGCGGAGGAAGCCTTGGGTGCTCTGGGCGGAATGGCCGGCGCACTCAACAACAAAGGCGGCAAACCCTAAGCGAATCCGTTTGGCGCTTTCCCCGGCGCGAATTCGGCTATGATCGCGCCATGACCGCGCCGCGCACTGTTACCGTCGGGAACATCGCCATCGGCAACGACAAGCCGCTGGCGCTGATCGCCGGCCCGTGCGTGCTCGAAAGCCGTGCTCATGCCATGGAAATGAGCCACGCGCTGGTCGAGCTCACGGGCAAGCTCGGCATCGGTCTCATCTACAAGACCTCGTTCGACAAGGCCAACCGCACCTCGATCGACAGCGAGCGGGGTATGGGCCTCGAGGCGAGCCTGCCCATCCTAGCCGAGGTGCGGGAGAAATATGGCTGCCCCGTGCTGACCGACGTCCATCTGCCGGAGCAATGCGCGCCGACAGCAGAGGCGGTCGATGTGCTGCAAATCCCCGCGTTTCTCTCGCGCCAAACCGATCTGCTCGTTGCCGCCGCCAAGACCGGCCGCGCCGTCAACATCAAGAAGGGCCAGTTCCTGGCGCCGTGGGACATGAAGAATGTCGCCAAGAAAGTCGCGGGCGCCGGCAACGAGAATATCCTGTTATGCGAACGCGGCGTGTCGTTCGGGTACAACACGCTCGTCTCCGACATGCGCGCGCTGCCGGTGCTGAAGGAGACCGGCTATCCCGTGGTGTTTGACGCCACGCATTCGGTTCAGCAGCCGGGCGGGCAGGGCAACGTCTCGGGCGGCGAGCGGCGCATGGTGCCGGTGCTGGCGCGTGCCGCGGTCGCGGTCGGTGTCGCCGCGGTGTTCATGGAGACGCACCAGGACCCCGATTACGCCCCATCCGACGGGCCGAATATGGTGAAGCTCGCCGACATGCCGGCACTGCTCTCGACGTTGATGGAATTCGACCGGCTCGCCAAAGCGCGCCCGCTCCCCGGATAAGGAACGACATGAGCGCCATCGCCAATCTGACCGGCCGCGAAATTCTCGACAGCCGCGGAAATCCCACCGTCGAAGTCGAGATCGCGCTCGAAAGCGGCATTACCGCGCGCGCCGCCGTGCCGTCGGGTGCCTCGACCGGCGCGCACGAAGCGGTCGAGCTGCGCGACGGCGACAAGAAACGCTATGGCGGCAAGGGCGTGCGCAACGCCGTCGCGTCGGTGAACGGCGAAATCTATGACGCGGTCGGCGCCATGGACGCGGCGGATCAGCGCGGCATCGACAACGCGATGATCGCGCTCGACGGCACGCCGAACAAATCGCGGCTCGGCGCCAACGCTATTCTCGGCGTCAGTCTCGCGGCGGCGAAGGCGGCGGCGGCCGAGCTCGACCAGCCGCTCTATCGCTATGTCGGCGGCGTCGACGCGCGCACGCTGCCGGTGCCGCTGATGAACGTCATCAATGGCGGCGTCCATGCCGACAATCCGATCGATATCCAGGAATTCATGATCGTGCCGGCGGGCGCCCCCACGTTCGCCGAGGCGCTGCGCATGGGTGCCGAGATTTTCCACGCGCTGAAGAGACAGCTCGCCGACGCGGGCTACAACACCAACGTCGGCGACGAAGGCGGCTTCGCCCCGGCGCTCGACTCCGCGGACGCGGCGCTGGCTTTTCTGATGAAAGCGATCAAGAGCGCCGGCTATAAGGCGGGCGACGATGTGATGCTGGCGCTCGATGTCGCCGCGACCGAGCTCTATGAGGACGGCCGCTACGATCTTACTGGCGAAAAAAAGAAATTCGACGCTGCCGGGATGACGAAATATCTCGACGCGCTGGCCGGCAAATATCCCATCGTCTCGATCGAGGATCCGCTCGCGGAGGACGATTGGGACGGCTGGGCCGATTTGACCAAGAAGCTCGGCGGCCGGTATCAGATCGTCGGCGACGATATTTTTGTCACCAATACCAAACGCCTCGCCGAAGGGATCGAGAAGGGCATCGCCAACGCGATCCTGGTCAAGGTCAATCAGATAGGCACGCTGTCCGAGACGCTCGACACGGTAGCCATGGCGCATCGCGCGGGCTATCGCGCGGTGATGTCGCACCGTTCCGGGGAGACGGAGGATTCGACCATCGCCGACCTCGCGGTCGCAACCAATTGCGGGCAGATCAAGACCGGCTCGCTCGCGCGCAGCGACCGGCTCGCGAAATACAATCAGCTTTTGCGGATCGAGGAAAAGCTCGGACTGGCCGCGCGCTACGCCGGCAAGGCGGCGCTTCGTCGGCCGTAGTTATTTCGCGAGCGCCATGTCGGCGGCCGGGGCGGGCGCCGCGTCCGTGTACTTGAACAGCGGAAGAAAGACCTGGAACGTCGCGCCTTCGCCGGGCCGGCTCGCGACCTCGATCCGGCCGCCATGGCTGGTGACGATGCCGTGCGCGACGGAGAGGCCGAGTCCGGTGCCTTCACCGATTTTCTTCGTGGTGAAGAACGGCTCGAACAAGCGTTGCTGGGCGGCGGCGTCGATACCTGGCCCGTCATCGATGACCGCAAGCCGCGCCGTCTTGCCGTCGTCGACGGTCGAGACCTCGATGCGGATGAAGCCACGTCGATCGCCGATGGCTTGCGCCGCATTGGTGACGAGATTGGACAAGACCTGGTCGAGCTGTCCGCGATTGGCCCAGACCTCGGGGTTGCCTTCGAACTTGGTTTGGATCGCGACGGTCGCCGGGATGCCGATGCGCAAGAGCGGCAGCGATTCCTTGACCAGCGCCGCAAAGGAAACCGCCTCGCGTGCGATCTCCTCTTTGCGGCTAAAGGTCAGGATTTGATTCACCAGGTCGCGCGCCCGTTTGCCGGAGCGATGAATCAGCTCCATGGCCTCATGGTGCGGATCGAGCGGCGACATTTCCTGCATCGCCAGCTTGGACAGACCCAGGATCGGCATCAGCGTGTTGTTGAGGTCGTGCGCAATGCCGCCGGCCAACCGTCCAACCGCTTCCATCTTCTGCAATTGGTGGACTTTTTGCTCGGTCTCGCGGCGATTGCGTTCCGCCGCGCGCTTGTCCGTGACGTCGGCGCATATACCGATCGCGCGGCTGGGCAAATCTTGCGTGTTGAACAAGACGCGGCCGCGCAATTCCAAAAGCCGTTCGGCGCCGTCATCGACGCGCACGATGCGGAACTCGTTGACGCGGGCGTCGCGCACGCCTTCGCCGCCGGCCCAACCCTGGAAGCCGGCGTTGAAACGCGCGCGATCGTCGGCGTGAATGATGGAGGGCAGGCTGCTCATTTGCGGCTGGAAAGATTCGGGCACGCCCAGAATTTCCTTGAAACGCCGCGACCAGTTCACGGTTTCGGTTCCGAGATCGATGTCGTAGGTGCCGAACTCGGCGGCTTCGACCGCGATCCGGTTGCGGGCCTCGGCGGTGCGTAGTTCTTCTTCCTTGCGGTGCTGCGCCAAGGCGAGGCGAACCAGCCCCGCGCTGGGCTGCAATACGCCGAAATCGCGGTCCGACGGTTTGCGCGGCTCGCGGTAATACATCGCGATGGTGCCGAGCACGACGCCGTCATGGCGGATGACCGGCTGCGACCAGCATGCGCGCAGGCCGAACGACAGCGCGAACTCCCGCGGACCCTCCCACAGCGGGTCGGTCGCGATGTCGCTGACAATCACGGGCGTCTTGCGGTAGGCGGCGGTGCCGCAGGAACCGACGGACGGGCCGATCTCGAGATCGTTGATGGCGGCGTTGTACGCATCGGGAAGGCTGGGGCCCGCGCCGTGGCGGAGATGCCGGCCGTCAGGCTGCAGCAGCAGGACCGAACACAGCGCCGGCGGCGCCAGCCGCTCGACCATGTGCGCGATCTCGACCAGCGTCTCTTTCAGCGGGGCGCCGGACGCCATCAGATCGATGATCTTGCCGCGCTCGTCCAGCAAGGCTTTCCACGGCAACCGGCCTGGGGTCCGCGTCGCGCGCCGCGTCGCGCCGCGTTGCGATTCGATTCGTCGCTCTTTCGCCGCTGCCATCGCCATTGCCGTGACTCGCTCCGGGGAAAATGCTTTCCGTCCAGCCCACAACTTCCGTTGAGTTCGGTGAAAATCCCGTTAACTTTGTCTGGCATTGCCGCAGAACCAGCGATGGTGGCAGCGACTCCAAGAGCGAAAAGATCCACCGAACCAAAGCGCAATCGGAGCACCTTCGCCTTGACTCTGAGGCGACGCAGTGATTCGCTGCAAGATCATGATGATGGCGCGTCGAGCGTTGATAAAGGTAGGGCATGCAGTGCTCGGTCCGTTTCTTGCCATCGCACTGATCGTTTATTTTGGCCTCAATTTGGTGCAAGGGGACCACGGCCTTCTCGCCTGGGCCCGGCGCTCCCATCAAGTCCGAGTCGCCGAAGCAACCCTGGCCCAAACCGAAGGCGAGTTGGGTCGCTTGCGGCATCGCGCCGACTTATTGAAAGGCGATCGCCTCGATCCGGATCTGCTTGATGAGCGGTCGCGGGCGTCGCTCAATGTCATCGGTCCCGACGAGATCGTGATCTTCGAACCGGTGGGAAATGGCGGCGTACGAGGGAATTAACTGAAATTAAGTTTATTGTCATTTTTTCAATTGTTGCAATAGCTTAAGTCGCTTGCATTAGTTGTTAAACAGCGCCATGTTAGAGGTCTTGCCAAGGGAGCCTCGGGCATGGCCATTGCCAAGCGAAAATTCAGACCGGTCAAGGCTGCTGACCCATTGCCGTCGGCGGCCGAGATGGAAAAGCTCTACCGCGACATGCTGCTGATCCGCCGCTTCGAGGAGAAGGCGGGGCAGATGTACGGCATGGGGCTGATCGGCGGATTCTGCCATCTCTATATCGGCGAAGAGGCGGTCGTTGTCGGCGTCATGGCCGCGGTCGAGGAGGGCGACAGCATCGTCACCTCCTATCGCGATCACGGCCATATGCTCGCGTCGGGCATGGACCCGAAGGGCGTGATGGCCGAGCTCACCGGACGGAGCGGCGGCTACTCCAAGGGCAAGGGCGGGTCCATGCACATGTTCTCGCTCGTAAAGCATTTCTACGGCGGTCACGGCATCGTCGGTGCGCAGGTGCCGATCGGCACCGGTCTCGGCTTCGCGCACAAATACAAGGACGACGGCAAGCTCTCGGTCACGTTCCTCGGCGACGGCGCGATGAATCAAGGCCAGGTCGCCGAGAGCTTCAACATGGCGGAGCTGTGGAAACTTCCCGTGCTCTACGTCATCGAGAATAACAAATACGGCATGGGCACGTCGGTCGCGCGCTCGTCGTCCTCGAAGGACCTCTACACGCGCGCCGAGGCGTTCAACATCCCGGCCAGCCAGGCCGATGGCATGAACGTGCTCGCGGTGAAAGCCGCCGCCGAAGACGCGATCCGCCACATCCGGTCCGGCAAGGGCCCTTACGTCCTCGAGCTGCTGACTTACCGTTATCGCGGCCATTCCATGTCCGATCCGGCGAAATATCGCAGCAAGGACGAACTCAACCGGATGCGCCAGGAACAC